>JACRBH010000109.1 GCA_016234535.1 Chloroflexota bacterium | reverse complement strand
GCCAGCATTGCAAGTGAAATTAAATCAAAACGCGATACTGTCGGCGATGTGATGTCTGACGCCATTTTGGTTTGCCGCGGAAAAACCCCAGTGGCCTCCGCTGCGCGCGCCATGACATCTTCAGGCTGGCGTTCCGTTCTGGTCGTGGATGCTAAAGGAAAAATCCTCGGCGTGGTCAGCGGACATGACCTGTTGCGATTCGTAAAGGAAGGCGTGGGCGAAAAGCTTGTTGTCCGTGATGTGATGCATCCTGCGTTGACAATTGACATTCATGCAAGCCTGCGCGAAGCAGCCGACATGATGATCCAAAATCATCATCATAGACTCGTAGTGACTGACAAGGAAGACCCCAGCGCATTCCCCTTAGGCGTAATTTCCACGTTTGATATTGTGGCAGAAATGGCAAGACCCGATTCAGTTTGGCAGAAATAAGTAAAAACGGATTGCGGACTTTAGTCCGCTTTTATTGAAAGGGCGGACTGAAGTCCGCATTCCAAGAAATCCGTACACAGATTTCTTCAAGGAGATAGCATCAATGTCCGAATTCCCAACACAAGCGCAAGTTGTAATCATCGGCGGGGGCGTCGGCGGGGCAAGCATCGCGTATCACCTCACGCTCATGGGGTGGAAGGATGTCGTCATTCTCGAACGACATGAATTAACAGCAGGGTCAACCTGGCACTCGGCGGGGCTGGTCGGCCAGATGCGCTCAGATGCAAATCTCACGCGTATGATGCATTACAGCACCGACCTGTATCGCAAGCTCAAAGCCGAAACAGGCGTGGATACTTCCTGGCGTGAAGTCGGCGGCCTGCGGCTCGCGTGTTCCGCAGAACGCATGGAAGAAACCAAACGCCTCGTGGGTATGGCAAATTCCTTCGGCGTGCCAATGGAATTGATCTCAGCCAAAGCGGCGCATGACATGTTCCCACTCATGTCAATGGACGGAGTGCTTGGCGCGGCATTCACACCAAACGACGGGAGTATTGACCCAACTGGGTTAACGAATGCTCTCGCGGCTGGCGCAAAGAACCGCGGGGCAAAAATATTCACAAACACAAGCGTCGAAGGAATCAATCTAAAAGACGGCCGTGTCAGTGAAGTAGTCACAGACAAGGGCGTAATCAAAACAGAAATCGTGGTCAACGCCTCAGGCATGTGGGGACGCGAAGTCGGCAAGATGGTCGGCTTGAATCTGCCTGTGGTGCCGATGGCTCATCTTTACATCATGACCAAGCCCATCGAAGGCGTGACACACAGCTTCCCAAATTTGCGCGACCCAGACCTTTTAGTTTATTGGCGCGAAGAAGTGGGCGGATTGATCACAGGCGGATATGAACGTCAACCCGCAACCTTTGGCATGAACGGCATTCCAAAAGATTTCAAATTCCAATTACTCCCGCCAGACTGGGAGCGCTTCACCCCGCTGATGGAAAACTCAATTCGCCGTGTGCCTGCCATTGAACATGCGGAAGTCGTCAAACTCTTGAACGGACCCGAAGGCTTCACACCCGATGGCGAATTCCTGCTTGGCCCGACAACCGTCAAAGGCTTCTGGGTGGCGTGCGCCTTCTGCGCCCACGGACTTGCCGGCGCAGGCGGTATCGGCAAGGTGATGGCAGAGTGGATTATCGATGGCAGTCCCGAGTGGGATATGTGGCGTCTGGATGTGCGCCGCTTTGGCCCGAATTACAACAGCATCAATTACACAGTCGCGCGCACATTTGAAACCTACACGCAGTACTACGACATCCACTTCCCCGGCGAAGAACGTTTGTCAAAACGCAATGTGCGCATCTCCCCCACTTATTATCGTCTGCGCGATCTCGGCTGTTACTTCGGCGAAAAGATGGGCTGGGAACGCCCGAACTGGTTTAAGAAATATGAAGAGGTTGCCACTCACGGTCACGAACCGCGAGGCTGGGCGCGCCAAAACTGGTCACGCGCCATTGGTCACGAACATTTGATGACACGCGAAAACGCGGGTCTCTTCGATGAAACATCCTTCAATAAATTTGAAGTGCGTGGCTCCGGCGCGTTGAACTTCCTCAACACCGTCTGCGCGAATGAAATTGATCAGCCGATTGGCACGATCGTTTATACGCAAGCCCTCAACAAACGCGGCGGCATCGAATGTGATTTCACCGTCACCCGCCTCGCGGAAGACCGCTTCTTCATTGTGACAGGCACGGCGTTCGGTCAGCATGATATGTCGTGGCTCTCGCTCAACATGCCCGAAGACGGCACAGTCGCCATCGAAGATGTCGGCTCGGCTTATGCTTGTATCGGTTTGTGGGGACCAAAGGCGCGCAAGATTTTGGAGAAGGTCACTTCGGATGACGTCTCGAATGCGGGATTCCCCTACATGACGAATCGCCGCATTACGATTGGAGATATTCCCGTTCTCGCTTCGCGCGTGACTTATGTTGGGGAGCTCGGCTGGGAGTTCTACTGCCCGACGGAGTACGGTCTGCGGCTCTGGGACACACTCTGGGAAGCAGGCGCACCAGAAGGCATGGTGGCAGGCGGATACAAAGCGATAGACACACTACGCCTTGAAAAAGGTTATCGCTATTGGAGCGGTGAGATTTCCCCCGACTACACCCCCTATGAAGCGGGTCTCGGCTTTGCAGTGAAATTGGATAAAGCCAATTTCACTGGCAAGGATGCATTGGTAAAACAAAAAGCCGAAGGCATCAAACGCAAACTTTGCACGCTCACCCTTTCCGATGACCGCACCATCGTGCTCGGCAAGGAACCGATCCGCAGCGGCGATAAGATCGTTGGCTGGGTGGCTTCGGGCGGGTTTGGATATTCGGTTAACAAGTCCATTGCCTATGCATATCTTCCGATGGAGTATGCGAAGGTTGGAACAACTTTACAGGTTGAATGTTTCGGGGAACAAGTCGGCGCGGAGGTGGCGCAGGCTGTGCTGTGGGATCCCAAAGCTGAACGAATTCGTCAGTAGTGCCGGTAGCGTGACACGCTTCGCGATGTCGCTTTCAACTAAAACGCGACATAAATGTCGCGGCACAGTAATTCGTCAGTAAGCAGAAGCAGACTTGAGGTAAGTAAAGAAGCGTTTTCAATCGCCAAAGGAGGCTGCCGTCTAAAATAATTCGAATGAAAGCTTACTTGCAAGCAAAATCCTAATTCTGTTTGGAGATCATGCCATGTCAACACTTGCAATTGATAAAGCCATAAATAAAGTGCCGTTCCTTGCCAAGTCAAAAAACATCAAGAAGACTCCGCTGAGCGGTGGTATTACAAACCTGAATTTCAAGATCGATGCGGACGGCAGGTCATACGTGATTCGACTCGCGGGCGAAGGGACGGATCAACTGGGCATTAAACGCGATGTGGAATATGCGGCGAATTACGCGGCCGGGCAGATGGGGATCGCCCCCGAGGTTGTGTATTTTATCGAGCCTGAAAATTACATCGTGACGCGCTTTATAACTGGAAAGGTCATCCCGCCCGATGTGATTAAAACGCCCGATTATCTTGCGCGGGTGGCAAAAAAGATCAGACTCTTCCACAGGCGCGCGCCGAAATTAAAAGGCGAGTTCAACGTCTTCAGGCGTGTGGAAATGCTGGAGAAGATTTCGAGAAAAAATAACGCCAAATTCCCGTTTGATTGGGATTGGATCATGCAAAAGACAAAGGAAGTGGAGAATGCGCTGGCAAAAGATCCGTACACGCCGACTCCCTGTCATAATGATCTGCTCAACTTGAATTGGCTTGAGGAAGATGTACCTGGCGATATTGGCGAAATCCGCCTGCTGGATTGGGAATATGCAGGCATGGGCGATATCTTCTTTGACCTTGGCAATTTCTCTCATCACCACCGTTTGAATGAAGAACAGGTGGAAGATTTCCTGTTTGAGTATTTCGGTGAAGTAACCGATAAGCAATATGCGCGCCTGCGTTTGATGTGGCCGATGTCTGAATTGCACGAGTCGATGTGGGGCACAACACAGACAGGTATCTCCAAACTGGAAGAAGATTTCCAGGGATACGCAGATTTGTGGTTTGCGCGTTTCCGCCAGCATGTGACCGATTACCGCTGGGAACAGTGGTTGAAGGATGCTGGAAAGAAAAGCAAATAAGTAACTCACCTTACGCAAAAAAGTTGAACTGCGGACTTTAGTCCGCGTTTTCGGCAAGAAGCGGACTAAAGTCCGCAGTCCGAACAAAAAAAACAGGCTTCTTGAAGAAAACTGCGTAAGGTGAGTAAGAATATTACGCACCGTCCCGAAGGCTAAGAAAAGCAAGCCTGAGTTACAGAAACCTTCGGGACGTTTAAAAACGTCTGTCTTTCATTAAGGAGCAAGAAAAACATTCATGGGAATTGACGGCTTTTCGGTTGGACCCATATATGTCCGTTTTTACGGCATCATTGTGATGCTTGGCGCACTCGCCGGCGGCCTGCTGGCAAGGCGCGAAGCCAGGCGGCGCGGCCATAATCCAGACATTATTTGGGATTTGATGATCTATTTGATCGTCGGCGGCATCGTCGGCGCGCGGCTCTGGCACATCTTTACACCATCCCCCTCGGCAGTGGAAGAGGGCCGCACCACGGTCTTCTATCTCACGCACCCTCTTGATGCACTGGCTGTCTGGAATGGCGGACTTGGCATCCCCGGCGCAGTCATTGGAGGCGCGATTGTCCTCTTCTTTTACTCGCGCAAACACAACTTGAGCTTTGCCGAATGGGCCGATATTGCAGCGCCGAGTCTCGCGCTGGGTCAGGCAATTGGACGCTGGGGTAACTTTTTCAACCAGGAACTCTACGGCGCGCCAACAAACCTTCCGTGGAAATTATTCATCGACCCGGCGCACCGATTGAGCGGCTTTGAGCAGGTTGAATACTATCACCCGCTCTTTGCCTATGAGGCCATTCTCAGCCTTGTCAATATGTTCCTTTTGATGTGGATCGCGCGGCGATATGAAGAGCGACTCAAACACGGCGATGTTTTCCTCGTCTATTTGACCTTCTACCCGCTCGCGCGCTTCCTTCTGGACTTTTTGAGGCTCGATGCTTCGCAATTGGCAGGAGTCAACGCCAATCAGACTTTTATGGCGGTTGTCGCAATCGTCTCGGCGGCTGCACTATGGTGGCAGCACCGGGCCAATAAAGCTGGCGAATAAACGTAATGTGTGAATAAGGAAAGCAACTGTTTGTCTTTCATAATTCGTAAATAAAACCGTAAGGAGAAAAAAATGTCTATCGTAAATGCAAAGGAAATCATGATCCCGGCAGCAAAAGAGGGATGGGCCGTGGGCGCGTTCAATGTCACCGACTTGCTGCAATTTGAAGCGGTGGTCGAGGCGGCGATCGAAAAGAAGACCCCTGTCATCGTTCAAACTTCCGTCAAGCCTTCTCAATTTTTGGGGACGCAAATGATGGTGAATATCTATCGCACATTGGCCGAATCCGCGCCTGTGCCGGTGTGCCTGCACCTTGACCACTCCACCAGCATTGACTATTGCAAGAAGTGCGCGGATGCGGGCTACACCAACATCATGATCGACGCTTCCAAGCAATCCTACGAAGAGAACATCCGCCAAACCAAGGAAGTGGTGGATTACTGTCACGCCATCGGCGGCATTTCCGTCGAAGGCGAGCTGGGAACTGTGGGCGGCGTGGAAGACCAGATCAAGGTTGCGGAAGATGAAGCGCAACTGGCGAATCCCGAACAATCTGTTGAATTCGTAGCGCGCACCGGCCTGGATATTTTCGCCCCCGCCATCGGCACCGCACATGGCGTGTACAAGACCAAGAATCCCAAAATTGACTTTGAGCGCATGGCTGTCATCCACAAAATGTTGAATGGCAACGGCATCAAGACTCCGCTCGTCGTCCACGGCGGAACGGGCCTGCCCGATGATTACGTCGCCAAATTGCTTGCTGCGGGCGGCGCGAAATTCAACGTTTCCACTGAATTGAAGCACACCTTAATCGATGCCAAATGGGAGTACATTAGCGCTCATCGCGATGAATACGATCCAGGCAAATTAGATGCCTTCGTCCGCGATGCAACACGCAAAGCGGTGATGCACTGGATGGACAAACTGGGTTGTGAAGGCAAGGCGTAGAAAGAAGTAAACAGGTAAACAAGCAGCCAGGTAAACATGTGTACATGTATACGTATTTACCTGTGTACATAAAATAAACAGGAGACAACAAACAATGAAGAAAATCGAAGAGTATTACGCCCCGTGGGTTAAGGGCATCCCGATGTACATCTCGGACCATATCGAGAAGGCGTGGAGAGATCCAAAACTGCATCGCATGATGTCCAATGAAAATCCGCTGCCGCCTTCCGACAAAGTGTTGGATGCGATGTACAAATATGCGAAGATGGCGAACCGCTACCCCGACCAGGGATTGGTTGTCCGCACCAAGATCGCGGAAATGAACAACGTGGATGGTCCCGGCAATGTGATGATCGGCAACGGTTCCAGCGAAGTGTATGACAACATCTTCCGCATGTTCATCCAACCGGGCGAGGAAGTTATCCAGCACACGCCATGCTTCGGCATTTACGGTCTGCGCGGAAAACTGCTTGGCGCGAATATGGTCTCTGTGCCAATGATCTACAAAGACCACAAAATGGAATACGATCCCGAAGCCATTATCAAGGCTGTCACCGACAAGACCAAGATCATTGTTGTCGCGAATCCAAACAACCCGACTGGCAACTTCATGGATGCCAAACACTTCGTCACCATTGCCGAATTAGGCATTCCGTTCGTCATTGACGAAGCTTATGTTGAATATGCCGGTCTGGGCATGTCCCAGGTGCAGTTGACCAAGAAGTACAAGAATGTATTGATCACCCGCACCTTGTCCAAGGCGTATGGTCTCGCTGGAATGCGATTCGGATATACCATCGCGGATAAGGAAGTCATTGACCAGATTGCAGGTTCGCTTCTTCCCTGGAACGTGGGCACGATTCCCATGTGGGCAGCGCTTGCCGCCTTTGAAGATGCCGAAGGTCTTGCGGAACGCGTCAAGTTCAACAACAATGCCGTGGACTTCATCACCGAATCTTTGAGCGTGATTCCAGGCTTCTATGTTATGAACTCCAAAGCCAACTATATCCTCTTCGATTGCGGCGAGACCGGCAAGACCGGCAAGGAAGTTCTGGCCTATGCTGAAACCAAAGGCATCATCCTGCGCGGCGAGAGCAAGAAATACGGCAGCGACGGCTGGTTCCGCGTGACGGTTGGTACTGCTGAAGAGAATCAGTTGTTCGTGGATACAGTTCTTGAGTTTTTTGGTGTGAAGAAGTAATTTTTTTCGTCATTGCGAGGGCGCCAGCCCGAAGCAATCTCCTGTACTACAGCCAGGATTGCTTCGTCGGGAAGAGCGCCCTCCCCGCAATGACGGGGAGGCTTATATGTCAAAAATAAAGGCAGTGTTCTTTGACCAGGACGGCGTGATCATCGACACAGAGCGTGATGGTCACCGCGTTTCGTTCAATATGACCTTCAAAGAGTTCGGCTTCACGGATGAATGGGATGTGGAGTATTACCACGAACTCCTTCAAGTCGGAGGCGGCAAGGAACGCATGAAACACCACTGGAAAACCAAGGGGTTTTCCAAACCGCTGACCGAAGAGGAAATTGACAATCTCGTCAAGGAAATGCACAAGCGCAAGACCGCGCTGTTCGTGGAACTGATCTCGACTGGCAAACTTCCCCTGCGCCCGGGCATTCATCGGTTTATGAAAGAGGCGATGGATGCGGGTCTCAAGCTCGCCATCTGCACCACATCCAATGAACAGGCAGCGAAAGCGATCACAGAAGGTCCGCTTGGCGATATCAAGTTTGAGATCGTTCTCGCAGGCGACGTGGTTGAGAAAAAGAAGCCGGATCCCGCAATTTACAATCTTGCGCTCTCCAAACTTGGGTTGACTCCCGATGAAGTGATCGTTGTGGAAGATTCCAAGAACGGACTCGCCGCAGCAAAGACCGCGGGCACAAACGTGATCGTCACCACGAATCACTATACTGAAAAAGAGGATGTCAGCGCCGGTGATGTGATCGTCTCCTGCCTGGGCGATGCCGATGGCGAAAAGGCTGAACTCCGCAAAGGCGATATCAAGGGCTTCGATGGCGTTGTCCACGTGAAGCAGTTGATGGAGTTGTTCGAATAAAGAACGGTCGCAAAGTTTGAAGGTTGAACAAGAAAATCGTCAAAGGTCAAAAGTCGAATGTCTCAAACTTTTGACCTTTGACTTTTGACAGGATCAGTCATGGATGAATTATTAGATATCGTAAATGATGAAGATATTGTTACCGGTCAGCAAATGCGTTCAACAGTACATGAGCTTGGATTGCAGCATCGCGGGGTACATGTGTTTTTATTTACACGGGATGGGAAAATGCTTGTTCAAAAAAGAAGCGCCGACCGCGCGGCCTCCCCCTCCGCGTTGGATTGCTCTGTTTCGGAACATGTCAAAGCTGGGGAAAGTTATTTCGATGCGGCAGTCCGCGGCATGAGGGAAGAGATGGGAGTCACTGGTGTTGAGATCCATCCGCTGATTACGTTTAGAATGAATTATGGATTGAATGACAACGAGATAAGCAGGTTGTTTGAAGGGGTCGTTGACCCTGAAAAAGTGGAGTTTGATCCCGTTGAAATTGAAGAAGTGGGATATTACGAGGTCGATGAAATCCGTGAAATGATGAAAGCGGGGAAGGTCAATTTTTGCAGTTGGTTTATCGAGATATTAAATTGGTATGTTGGAAATCCTGCAAAATTACTGGCAATGAAATAATTGCGGGATGGGGCGGTCCTATGGAAATCACTCACAGGTACGATAACGCCAAAAGTGAAGGATCAATTATCGGCTGGGAAAGAGGCGGGAAACCGCAACCTCCACCAATTCGTGCCGTATATCCTGTCGAGAGTTTTTCTCAAAGGAGAATCCCATGAAAACCATCTATAAATTTCTTTCTGTTTTATCCCTGCTTGCCATTTTTACCTTGACCTTCGCCACGCCCGCGCTGGCCTTCGATGGCCGCGGAGGTGACAGGGTTGTTATCAAGGCTGACGAGATCATTAATGACGACCTGTATATCACCGCAAATGAGATCATCTTTGACGGAACTGTCAAAG
>JACRBH010000112.1 GCA_016234535.1 Chloroflexota bacterium | reverse complement strand
GTCTGTAAACTTCTCCCAGCCTCTCTCCCGAGTTTCCTTCCAATGTTGGGCAAGCTGAACCTTATCATCGGGAATGACAATCTTCTTGTGTAGCGGCACCCATTGACCTGTTTCATTTTTCTCCAGCGGACCGGCGTTATCCAGTTCGATCCCGATGGAGAAGCTGTTCAGGCTACTATCCCCTTCCCACCAACTGTAGCCGGCGTGCCAGGCGATTTTATTGAAAGGCAGGAATTGGACAACCTGTCCCTCTCTCCCGATCAACAAGTGGGAGGATACTCCAGAGGCGGGATTGCGAAAGGTGTTTATGGTGCTTTCCATGCGTGTCCCGGTTGTGATGTGCATGATTATATATTTATGATTTGTGATCGCAAACTTGGGGCTGCTGTCGTAGTTGGCCGGGTCTGGTTCGATGACCTGGAACCGCCTGCCTTCCAGCGTGGATAAGTAATGGTCTTCCTGAACGAACAGCGGCGCATTGCGCTTGATTTGAACGGCGCTCTTGTCCACCCAGCCCGTGAGCCAGGGATTGCCATCGATCTCAGCAATAACCGCGATGAGATAACAATCATCCTTCTCGTTAACCACCGCAACCGGTGTACCTGCTGGAATGTGTGATGCTGAAACCAGCACGGAGTTTTGCGCAGGCTCGTTGCGGAGCGTAACTTCCCGCGTGGTTTCCTGAAGTACCATGGAGCGCTCATTTGGCCCCAGAAGTTTTTCGCGGAATTGGATGATGGGAAATGCCGGCCCTGGGTCCTGTTTCCCTGAGTAAAACTCTTCGTGTCCCACGACATCTGTAATACCATAGGTATCTATCAAGGTTTTGGATATGACAACCAGCGCATCCAGTTGATCTCTGGGATAAAGCGGCCAAAAATTGTAATCCTTACCGTTTAAGTTTTTTGCAAGAATATACTGATTCGGCGTGTATTTGTCCATTGAGTTGAACTTACCAGTCTTCTCGGTGAGCAGGGACGGATAGTCCAGCTCGATCCCAATGGAAGTGACATTGTAATCAGACCCGGCATGTTGCGCCCCCTTATCGAAAGGTACCATCTGTACGATTTCCCTGCCATCCTTTCCGACCACCAGATGGATTGATAATTCACCTTTTAGTGTCCCCTTAAGCGGCGGTGGTTGCAGCCAATTGACAGCTCCGGCGACGTCCGCCCCTTCGGTTGCATGGATGACAAGCGTTTTTCGGGAAACACTTTTTACAGTTTTACCGTTCAGTTCCTTTCGAATGTTATATGTTTCCCCCGGGTCGATCGAAAGCAGGTTGTTAATGATGCGCATCTGATTGTCTCCTTATAAACCGATAATCGTTGATAATAAAAGTTTTGTGCAAGACTGAACTTGCACCCTGCCTTAAGTCATTAAAGCGACCCAGGTACGATTTTATTATAGCGATTATCAATCAAAATACAACAAGCAGAATAAAATGAAAACCCCTCTTCTTGATTTGTCCCTTTTTGTGTGATGGACGCAGGTGGATCATGCTTTGATTTTATCAAGGATGATGGGAACGCTGTGAGCGTAGTCCATGCCTTCCTGTGTGATGTCGAGCCTGATGATCTTTTCTTCCGAAATGGATTCCAGCCACTCACGCATGAACCTGCTTAATGACTCCGCATCTTCACTGGACGCAATGTTGATCCTGTTTCGAGCGGCCAATCTTTCGCTGATGGTTTTTGCAGACGCGCTCAAAGCGATGATCAAGTCTGGGGGTGGGAGCAGGCTGCGGGTCAAAGCATAGAAGCGTTGACAAAGGTTGAATTCCTCACCGGTCAGCCATCCATGCATGTGGAAGAGTCGTGTGAATCCATGAAAATCCAGGTCGAGGCCGCCATCCATTAATGCGGACTTGTCGCTTTTACGTAACTCGTGTTCCTGCTCGGCGCGGTACAGCAGATAATCCAGTTGATTTGCAAGCGCAAGTTTTTTATCCTGCTTGAAAAGTGTTTGGAATGGCCGCTCGTTATGCTGCTCGTACGCTATTGCGAAATCGTGCTTTTCACATAGCGCGCGCGCCAGTGTGGTTTTTCCAACCCCGCTTGGCCCGACAATGATGACAAGTTTATTCATGAAGCTGGTATTGTCTCAGCCACCAGGCAGTGCCGGGCAGTCCGCTTTCGGCAACCCGTTCGAGCAATTCAGCCGTATCAAAATATACGCGGCGTAGATCCACATCCAAAGAATCCCCGCTCTGACCTATGATCATATATTCCGCCCACGGCAGCAAGGTGGGCGGCGTTCCGCTTGAGTAGGCAAACTCGAAGGCGTTCCCCACGCTGCCGGAATTTAAGATCAATTTATCTCCATAGCGGCGATACATTTGAACATGTGAATGTCCGCCGATAAACACGGTGGCTTTTTGGGCGTCGAAATATTTATCCAGTAATTTGGGGGCAGTGGTCGCCTGAATAATATCGATGAATGAAAGCGGCGACCCGTGAAAGAACAGCACGGTCACTCCGTTGGGCAGGACGATTTCGTGCGAGTCTTGGAAGGAATCGATAAAGGATAGATCGTCTTTTGTTAATCGTTCCCTGCACCAATACAAATCTGGAATCAGATATTCGGTGATCTCGAATTCATCGGCGCGTTCGGGGTCAAGGATGGCTGCATCATGATTCCCTTTTATGAAGATGCAGTTCAATTCACGCAAAGCATTCAACACCTCTTTGGGTTGCGGCCCAAGTGTAACAGTATCGCCGAGGCAGATGATCTGGTCTATATTTTGCAATTTAATATCTGCAAGAACGGCTTGTAATGCAGTGAAGTTGCCGTGAATATCAGAGATGATCGCAATGCGCATGTTTTAACCTTTCCGCAGATGACATGCGTCAATTGTACACGAATGTACTACCGGGGGAAGTGACTATTTTAAATGTGAACTTTTGGGTGATATTGCCCGGAAATCATCTTTTTCTTTGCGAGCTTGGCGGTTGAAGTTGCCATTTGTATGGTAGTGAAATTTTTGTTATGCCCGTAACTTTTGTTTCCATCGAACGACGAATAAGATACAACACATCCTAATTATTCACGAGGTGAAGCATGAAAAAGATTTCCATGAGCGTTTTTATTGTTTTTGTTCTTGCGAGTATGTTGTTGGGGGCTTGCGCCGGGGCTGCGCCAGTTGTAGCGGGTGGCGGCAAGGTTGAGGCTTCTTCAGTTGCATATACAGGCATGATCGAAAGTATCAACGGCAGTCAATGGGTTGTGAATGGACAGACGATTACCGTTGACCCATCCGTAGCCGGCAATGGCGCATTCAACGTCGGCGATGTAGTGAAGGTGGAAGTGAATGTGGGACGGGATGGATCGTTGACCTTAACCAGCGTTGAAATCCCGTCTCAAACAGATCTTGCTGATCTGCCCGGGCTTGGCAATGATAATTCCAATGACGCCAATGGCAACGATGCCAATGATAATGGCGTCAATGGGAATGACGTCAATGGCAACGATGATAATTCCAGCAATGCCAATGATAATAATGTCAATTCCAATGACAGCAACGATAATGGAAATGACAATAACTCCAACGGTAACTCCAGTGACGGCAGCGAGGTTTACGGCCTGGTTGATGTGATTACCGCAACGTCCATTACGATCGGCGGCCAGACCTATGAATTTCAAACTGGCATCGAGATAACGGGGCTCATTCAATCTGGAGATTTCGTAAAGATACACCTTGTGCAGAATGCTGACGGTACTTTCTCGGTTCGTGAATTGGAATTGTCTGACCCAACTGAAGGTGGAAACGATAATACTAATGACAACAGCAATGACGATAATGGCAATAACGGTAATTCCAATGACAACGATGACGACGAGAATGAGAATGATGATGACGACAACTCCAATTCAAATTCAAATGATAACGACAATGGTGATGGCGGTGGGCACGGCAACAGTAACGACAACGGCAACGGTTAGTAAACTTGCCCATATATAATATTCATATCAAGGCTCGTCTGGATTCAAAGGCTCCGGACGAGCCAATTCCCTTTAAATCGGATGGTTTTTCAATGCAAAAACGCACTCTTACATCGTTTTACCCTTTGATCCTGTTTGCCCTCTTCCTGACGGGTATGGCCATTGTGCAATTTTCCTCCCGCAACATGCCCGACAATGACGGTTATTACCATATCAAACTGGCATATCTAATGCGGACAGAGGGACTCAAACCGGATTTTCCCTACCTGCCGCTGAGTATTCTGAATGAAAAACAATTTTACGATCACCACTTTCTTTTTCACGTTGCGCTGATTCCCTTCACATTCGGTGACCTGCGTTTAGGCGCGAAGTGGGCCGCCGCCACTTTTGCAGGGCTGGCATTTCTAGCCATCTGGTATTTATTCCATCGTCAACGTATACCGTTTGCCTGGCTCTGGTCGCTTGGCCTGCTCGGAGTATCAGATGCGTTTCTGTATCGCATGAGCATCACCCGTGCCCAATCGCTTTCGCTGGCTGTGCTTGCCCTGGGGTTTCTATGGCTGCTGGAAGGCAAATTATGGCGGCTCGCTTTCCTCTCCTTTTTTTATGTCTGGATGTACGATGCCTTTCCGTTATTGATCGCGCTCGGCGTGCTGCACCTGGTCGCAGTCCTGCTGGTTGAACGCCGCCTCGAATATCGCCCCCTGCTTTTTATCGGCGGCGGCATTCTGTTGGGAATGCTTATCAACCCATACTTCCCCGTCAATATCGCTTTTTCCATCCAGCACATGCTGCCCAAGTTGACCGATACAACCTCTGTGAGTGTTGGCAATGAGTGGTATCCGTATAATACAAACCAACTGCTTGAAAATTCCCTGCCGGCTCTGGTCGCTTTTACAGGCGGGATATTGGCGCTGGGGCTCACGGGTCGCAAAATGAATGTCCGTTCTGCGCTGGCCCTCTTGACTGCGCTCTTATTCGGATTGATGCTCTTTCAAGCGCGCCGCTTTGTGGAATATTTCCCGCCTTTTGCTTTGATCTTCGCTGCATTCACCTGGTCGCCGTTTATTGTGGATTTAAAATATGCCGCTCAGACTCAGGGTGGGTCTGATTCTCCCCAACCAGCATCTTCCTCTCTTTTGGCGGGGTTGCCTGTCATCTTGCTTGCGATATTTGTCGCGCTTTCGGCATATAAATCCATCCCTGCGGCGGGGAAGAGTATTCAAGCCTCCAAGCCTTACGATTTATACGCCGGTGCATCAACCTGGTTGGAACAGAATACCCCCGCAGGTTCGCGCGTCTTCCAAACGGACTGGGACGATTTTCCGCGTTTGTTTTTCTACAATACCCACAATACCTACCTCGCTGGCCTTGACCCGACTTTCATGCAATTGTACAACTCGAATTTGTACAAACTATGGGTCACCATCACCCGCGGGGACGTGCAGGAACCCTCCCGATACATCTCTTCGAGTTTTGGCTCCAGCTACGTCCACACAGATTTGAACCACAGCGACTTTTTGAACCAGGCGGCGAATGACCCTGGTTTGAAAGAGGTGTACCGCGATGATCAGGCCGTGATCTTTGAAGTAGTTTTACCGCAATCTGATTAATATTTCCGATGAACTTTTCAGGATAATCAGTAGATCGTGAAAGCGTAGTAACGACTTCAGTCGTTCACGTAAAAAGCGACTAAAGTCGCTGCTACGAATATCTTCTCGTGAAATATTGATAAGAAATCAGGACTTTTGCTCAACTTCGCTTTATCGTGTCACTCAGAATGATAAGTGAAAACCATATAAATAAAAGATGGATGATGTATAGTGTCATCCATCTTTTATTTTGCTTGTCCAATAGGAATAAACCGGCTTAGGGAACAGGCACCACAAAATTAAACTCTCCTTGCAGCCCATCGCTGGATTCCTGGATGGTCAGAAGCAGACCTTGATCGTAGATTCCGTCTGTGTCGTTTTGCGTGACACCCGGAAAAAATAACTGGCTGGTGATTAATTTTCCATTGGGAGCCTGCACTTTTACATGGATGTGCTCCGTTCGTCCCGGATAAATTCCAGGGACAACTGTTGTCAATTCATAGCGGCCGTTTTCATCCGTGAATTGGTGTCCGCGCAGGATATAACCGCTGTTGTCATAAGCTCCGTTCGCG
>JACRBH010000110.1 GCA_016234535.1 Chloroflexota bacterium | reverse complement strand
GTCATTAAATACACCGGGCAGATTTGGCGTGCCAAGACGAATCGCGCTGGCATAGGCGCCGCCATTGCTTTGCAGAATATTATTGGTGATCTGCAGGTAACGGGCATACCCGTTGACGAAGATACCGCCGCCTTGAACAGCCGCAATCTCGTGGATACTCGGATCAGTATTCGGGACAAGCTGATTCGGGAATCCCTGTTGATCGCCGCCTTGAATGGTGAAACCATCAATACTTGCGGGGAAGGTGTTGTTAAAGTCACCGTCTTGCGCGACTACATAAACAACTGCGCCTTCATAGATGGCCTGGTTACCGCTCCAAGGAAGGCTGGCAACAAACACCCGCCAGTCTTCAGCGTATTGGGCATCACCAGCAACGCCGCGGCCATCAATCGTTGAGCCAAACACCTTGGAGCCATTTGCATAGGTACCACCCGGGCCAACACCTTGCAGCTTGATCTTGTCGTACATGATCACGTTTTCGTAGTAGATACCGGTTGCCTCCGGGTACACCACCACAATGCGCGGTCGGCTTGAGCTTGCCGCTGCAGCGGCATCCACCGCACTCTGGATCGTTGCATACGTGTGGCCGGGTCCCACATCAAATAATAGTGGGTTGTAGGTAGTACCGTTGGTTACATGGAAAGTTAAACCGTTGACAGAGGTCTTTCCATTGTTTGAGCGAATTGCTAATTGGCGCGGGCCAACAGGCATCGTTGCTGGAATGGTTACGGTAATACTTACATCGCTCCAGGCTGTAACTGTCAGCGAGGTTCCGTTCAAAGTGGCGCTGCTGCCCGCTCCCTGAACTCCGAAGCCCGCTCCAGTGATCGTGAAGCTGCCACCCGCATTTCCATAAGGTTGAGTCACTCTAAAGATCTGAGGCGTGGCCCAGTCAAGACCACATTGTGGAGGTGAACTGTAAAGCGAACCAGCAGCCAGAACTCCGGGCACGATCTGCGTTGGCGCCAGATCCGAGGGAATTAATAACCCCGAATAAATTTCAAAACTCGCGCCGATGGTTCGATACTGTGGGTTGTAACCCGCCAGACTGGGGTCATTACCCAACATGTAATAAACATTTGGGCAAACGCCGGATGGAGAGGGACAGTTAACCGAGTGTGTTGAGGGAAGCAGAATCTCAAATACACCATTCGGGTCTGATACCATCGAGGCAACCATACGATTGGTGAAATCGTAGATACCAATCGGCATAAGCGGCGCGCCGGCTTTTTCACCGTACATCAAATCAAGTGGGTTGACAGAAATGGACAGATCATCAATGATGTAACCCTTCCATTTGCCAGGGATCGGGACATCAGTGAAGTAGGTGAATGAAGGAGCAATTGATTTACCATTGTTAAGTGTCACGAGTTTGACATTGCAAAGCGGTTTTTGCATGCCTTCGTAAACACTTCCGCCCGCATCTGCAAAGGAGGGGTTATCCACTGCATCGGGGCCATCTGCACCCACGCCAGCCACATCCACAGTATGCAATGGGCCAGCACAGGCAGGCGGCGGCACGGCGGGAACAAATTCATCGCCGTTGAAGATGTTGATATCTTCTTCGCGCACAACCTGATATGTCGGTCGACCTAATGCATCGTCCGGGACAACCACTTCAACGAGATAATCGCCAGCGGGAATTGCATCGCCAACAGGTTCAGCGACAGAACCAAAGCCAGAGTACACGGTATCAAAACCATAGTTACCATCCAACGAGGCAAAACCGGATTGGAATTGTGTACCCATAAGAGGCGCTTCAAGGCAGCGCTCACCAGGAGTGAGAGGCAGAAGTTGTTGATCGTCCGGGTAAGTCAGCTCGCTGCCATGCGCATCACGAGCGACACAACCTGTAGGTTGTTCCCAGGTTTCGGTGATGGCAGTGGTTAGAATTGGACCAACGGCAAAGTTGCCGCTGCCATCCAGTTCCCATGTACCGCTCGGATCGCATGTAGCGCCAACGTTCGTACCACAGGCTATACCACCGGCAGTCATATCTTTGGCGAGTGAGCCATCAGGCGCAAGTTCATAAGTATCTGTGGGGTCACAGGCTGTAGCAGGATGTGTACCGCATAATACAGGCTTGGACACCACAACCAAAAGGTTGGGGATACCAGAGGCCCAGGGCTCTACGGCCTGATATTGTGGATCCAGCTCATTGCGGGTTACATCGTAGAAAACTGTGCCAACAATGCCGCCGTTCGTACCAGGAGCATATGGTTGCACGCCCCAATCCAAACGTCCGCTCTGACCGAGAATTGGTAATATACCCACATCCACACCAGCGCCAAGTACCGTGGTCTCTTCGAGTTGATTCTCAACCTGATAGGTAATTCCTGTAGTGTAGTAGCGGTCAGAGTATGACTCAAGAATCATCCATGAGCCCATGGGATATGCTTTTTCGAAAACGTAATAACCATTTTGATCGGTCACGGCAGAAATGCTCATGCGATCAATTTCACTATTTTCACGATCTTTAAGCACAACAAGGTAATCAGCGATGCCCGGTTCTCCTGGATCGCGTTTGCCGTTGCTATTCGTATCGTTGAAGACATACCCGTCAACCTTGGTGAACCAGCCGGTTAACATCGGTGTACCGATATCAGTCATCTGGCCGTCGCTTACGGTTACCTGGATCCAATCAAGAATATAGTTGAGATTTGTATCCCACCAGGTAAACAGATAATTTCCATCGGGTACGTTTTCAATTAGAAAAGTACCGTCCGGGTTGGCAGGTTGAACGTAAACAGCCTGATCGCCATTCTGAAGATCAGAAAGCGCCACCCAGCCGTCGGTGATCGGTCCGTTGACTTTGGTGCCGGTAAAGCCGCTCCAAATGTCGCCAAAATAGGGAAGCGCCCCAGATTGAGGCAGGTAGACCGAAGCAGAAACAAGAGTACCGCTAATACCGCCAGTCGCCGCTGTGTTAAGGCTGTCTTCCGGGTTCACAAAACCAAAGATGGTCCAGGGGAATGGCTCGCCCGCGACAACAAATTCATTGTCGAGGCCGGTACCCCCTTCCTGTAACCAGGTATCCCAACTGGGAGAACCTTCCAGCGTGGTCGTCTCCATCCAGGCTGTACCTGTAGGCCTGTTCACAAGCACATCATAGCGGAGCGGGCCAAGGTTTGGAATTACCATGTCGCCATTGGCATCGCTGAGCAAGCAGCCAACTTCGTTGATGCCGGTCGGGTCACCGTTTACATCATAGGTTGTGCAGAGCGGGTTTCCAAAGACGTCTGTTGAAATCTGGCCGAGGGTGTCGTTAATTACCGCGCGAAAACCTTCCAGTCCATGCTCAGAAGTATCCATCTGACCATTGGTGGAGGCATCGTCTTCAAAAACCTTGATGCGCATCGTGGCCGCAGGGAGTGGCTCGGGCTGCAAAGCTACAGTCACAGTACCCGAACCCTCCAGGGGTACGGTAAAGTGCATACCGCCCATCTTATAACCATTGGCCAGGACACTGACGAGGTATTTCCCGTCCGGGAGGTCCAAGCCGGCTAAATTTATCCCATTGAAATCATTCTGGTTTCCCTGGGTATAAATGGGGGCAGCTCCGGGAACCGCACGGATGGAAGGCCAATCGCAGGAATCCGGGTAACCCGGATTCGTGGGAGAACAGCCATCATTTCGTGCTTGAAGTGGGTTGCCGGTATTGTCCACGTTGATGAGGTATCTATAATCAGTAACCTCAGTCACCGTGGGAAGGGTGAGAGTACTCGCATCCACTACACTTAACATCAAGTGATTTGTCGTGGGTGCGGCAGCCGGGCTGGCGATAACATTGGAAACCGTAAATACTGAAAGGCTTCCAAACACCATGACCAGCACAGTGCAAACCGTAAAAATACGCCGCCAAAAATCTGTATAGCGGCCTGCAAGAACGCTTTTATTGCCTAGTATCATGCCGTGCCTCCTGTTAATTTGGATAAGAATAAGAAAGCGTGGCTATAAGATACGATTTTCTACCTTTTTTGTCTATATTCTATGATTAAAATAACGGATAAGAAAAGTATCATCTTTTGGATGATACTTGTAAAAAAAGGGTTAACCCTAGGATTAACCCTAATTAATACCTGTCAATGGAGCTTTATCAGGCTATTTTTTTATGTTTCCGTAGTTTGAGATCTTTAATTCCATTTGTCTGGCAATCTCCCCTGCCTGACGACGGTTATCCACGCCCAGTTTTTCCAGCAAGTTATGCATGTGATGCTTAATGGTGTTTTCAGACAGGAAGAATTTTTGGGCAATTTCCAAATTGGAAGCTCCATTCTGCAACTCATAAAGGATGTCGATTTCCCGCGGACTTAGCTTCTCTATAATACTATTTTTCTGGCGGCGATGCTTTTGGGCAGTGGATTGCACCAGCCTGCCAATCATCTTTCGAGACATGGCAATTTCGCCTTGGGCAAGTCCGCGCAGGCTTGCCAGCAATGAAGAACCCGAAACGTTTTTAAGCATATAGCCCCTGGCCCCCAACCGAATCGCCTTGAGCAGGTTTTCATCCGTTTCATACACTGTCAAAAAAACTATCTTACATTCTGGAAATTCATCCAGGATCATCTGCGTTGCATCCAGCCCCGTTCCATCCGGCAGGGAAAAATCCATGAGGATAATATCGGGTCTATGAAGCAATGCTTTTTGAACACCTTCCTTCACGGAGGATGCTTTATCCACCACAATGAAATCAGGCGTTGTATGAAAAAGGCTGACAAGGCCTTCCAGGAACAAGGTATGGTCATCAATAACCAGGATCTTCTGGGGATTAACTTCTTTATCGCTCATAGAGGAATCCTTTTCATTGGTTGAGTGGGAATGGTGATCGAAACAACGGTGCCGGTATCGGCGGCAGAGTCGATCATCACCTTCCCATTGAAATATGAGATACGTTCGTTCATGATCTCCAGGCCAAAATGTTCATCCTTTTGAATCGAGTCACTTTCAAACCCAATTCCATTATCAGCCACAGAAATATCGAGGAAACCCTCATTCCATGTGAGCAGCACATCCACACGGTTGGCTTTGGAGTGTTTTTCAATATTGTTCAGTACTTCGCCGAAGGCAAAGAAAATGATTTGCTGGGTTTCCGGTAACAATTTTACCGGCTGTCCAATGGAGTTGAAATCGAGCGAAAATTTTGCCCGTTCGGAAACCACCCTGGCGTGTTCCTTCAACAGGTTGGATAGATTGGGAATCGATTCAGACTGCATCTTTTTCAAAATATCGCGCACGATTTCGTATGATTGATTCGCGACCTCTCGAAGCTGCTTAAGATCATTTCGAATGGGTTTCAACTCGGAAATATTATCATTGGTGCCAAGCTGATCCAATTTCAATTGCAGATATCCCAAATTCTGGCCGAGCTGATCGTGGACATAACCGAAGACCATGCGGCGTTCCGCCATTGCCACTTCAGCCGCCTGCATGTCGAGGAGTCTTTTGCGATCCTGGCTGGCACGCAAGGCAACTGCAATTTCATCGCCAATACTATTAAAGATCTTCTCCTCCTCGTGCCGTAGTTTCGCTCCCGAACGGATTCTAAATCGAATCACCGTTGTGGGGTAATTTGTATTGGCTATACCCAGGCTGTAAATATCCGGCACCGAATTCCCATCATTATGGCACAAATGAAAATTATAAGTATGGGCTGTTTTCTCCAAACACTTTCGACAAGGGATCACAGGCTCCCACTCCCCCGCCACATCCGGCAACGGGTTCTTCCAATATCCAGCCACATCAAATTGACCGTTTATCGGATTTCGAAAGAGGAGATAGGCCTCGCCAACATCTGTGATCTTGCCGGGTAATTCAACCAGTTTGGTGATCAGAGATTCGAGGTCGTCGTTCACTAAAAGTTCGAGGCTCAGGTTATGTTTATATTCAAGTATTCTAAGCAATTTCTCGTTGCCGCGGTTTGCCCGCGCAAATAACTCAAGATAAAGCCCTGTGCTGATAAAAAGAACACAATACAAAGCCAGCTCAATCAGGTGAAGAGGTTGAAAATTAAATTTCAATTCAAAGAATTCATAAGCTTCCAGTCCAAACACAAACAGGCCGAAGACTAATATCCATACCCAGCGCCATTTTTCAGCCATCAAAATGATCGGCTTTTTGCGGTGTCTTAATGCATTAATAATGGAGTTCATAATTAATCAATATATCAAGCGGCTGTTTTATTTCATTGCGGTTCTTCCCAATACAACCATCCACGGTATTGCGTAATTATCTTGAAAACAAGACCGATTTACTCTGCTTTGAAATTATACACGTTTTTTTCGTAATACACCCGGCAAATCCTCCCTGCCATTCGCAGATGTAAGGAACCCATGCCGGGGAATATTGTGTTATTCTACATTTAAGCCGCAGTGTATATTGACACTTCTCATTCAAAAATGTAAACTGACTTAACGATTTTAGTGATACAGAGGAGTACGGGCATGGCAAAAAAATCATCACCCGTAGGAAAGGCAGATAGGAAACCGGTCATCCGGCCAAAGGTCAGAAAAGAAGCGGGGAGGAAAACATCGCGTCATCAGGCGGACCTCAAGCCTGATTCAGTCACGATCAACAAATCCAAAACGCAAAAGGAATTATACAAGCTTGCCATCGAAGAGACGCGC
>JACRBH010000105.1 GCA_016234535.1 Chloroflexota bacterium | reverse complement strand
CTACTGTCCATAGTCAACGATCAGGTTTTTGCGCGGGTCTTTTACCATAAAGATCAAGATCAGCGTCGTTACAATTGCCAATAGGATCGAAATTGAAAAAGTGGGAATGAAGCCGACTGAGTCCACGATCCAGCCGCCGAGCAGGGGGGCGATGATGGTGGCGGGCGCCGTCAGTGTTTGCGACAGGCCAATGTAAAGCGGACGCTCGCTTTCATTACCGAAATCCACTGTCATTGTCATGCCGATGGTCCAAATGGAAACGTTGGCGATGCCTGCCAGCAGGAAGATCGGATAGAACCAGGCGATGGATGTTGCCGACCAGGCCAAAATGGAACTCAACAGCGCCGCGATTGAGCCGACGATAAGCATGGAACGATGTCCCCATCTATCGCCGAGCCAGCCCATGCCTGCGTTGGCAATGGTCTGTGCGGCGGTCAGAGTGGCTGTGAGAAAGCCCGCAGTGATCGCATCCATGTTGAAGCGGCGCAGGGCGTAGATGATATAGAACGAAAACCCCATGGTGGCGAACTGCGAAAGAAAGCGCGCGCTGAGAAACCATTTGAAATTTAGGTTACGGCTCAATATTTTTTTTGAGTCATCCCAGAAGTGAGTCTTTTCTTCGGGAATGATTTTTTCGGTATCTTCAGGCTCGCGCGTTTGAGCAAGGGCAGACCATGACACGGCGAAGAGAATGCTTGCGAGGAAGAAGCAGGCCGCAAAGTCGAAGGGTGAAGCGAGGGAATCCAAAAGATAGCCTGCGGCAACAGCCGATCCGCTGATGAAGAGATTCGCGAGTCCGGCTTGCATCCCAAAAAAAGTTCCGCGCGTTTCAGGGGGGATGATCTTCGAGATCATGCTTGTCCATGAGTTGGCGGTGAATCCGCCGCCGAGTCCCTGCCAAATTAACAAGATAAAAGTGATGATGAGCCCCGCTTGTAACCCAATGGTGGGAAGTAATAAGGCCACGATGGCGAAACCCAAAAAAGGAACCCGCTCATGGATGGTTGTCATCAAGACGGTGCGTTTGTATTTGCGCAGACGTGAGACATGACTCGCGGTAAATAATTGCGGCAACTGCCAGCCGACAGAATGAATCGCGGGAACAAGACCGATCAACAGCGCCGAGGTTGTCATCGAAGCCACGAAGAGGGGCAGGACTGTGCTAAAGGATGCAAAGCCAAGCGCCATGCCAAATATTCCGCCATCCAAAAGGTTGACGATAATATTGTGTTTCAGGTTATTGCGTATTTGTTTTTCAAGCGCTGTGAGGGGGAGCATGAATTGATTTTACCATTTGGAATTTTGGTACTTGACAGATGCCTGCTTTTGCATAAAATAATAAAAACGAACGTTCGTTCGTTTTTATTATGGAGCTGGAAATGGTCGAGGAAGTACAAACAAAAGGCGAGCGCACCCGCCTGCAAATCGAAGACGCAGCGGTGGAATTATTCATGGAACACGGCTACCATGCCACGTCCATGCGCCAGATTGCCGAACAGGCCGGGCTTGCGTTGGGCGGCATCTATAACCACTTTTCGAGCAAGGAAGAAATATTCGAAGCCATCATCATTGACAAGCATCCTTACCGGAAGATATTGCCCATGATCCTTCAGGCAGAAGGGGAGACCGCTGAGGAATTTTTGCGGAATGCCACCAGGATTGCCATGAATGAGCTTGGTTCTGAACCCTTTTTCATCAAGTTGATGTTTATTGAGATCGTGGAATTCGAAGGCAAACATGGCTCTGTAATGTTGAAAGAGATCGCTCCGAAGGTTCTGCCTGTTTTTGATAGCCTTGTGAAATCGAGGCAGGGTCTGCGCGTGACCAATCCCGCTGTGCTATTGCGTTCATTCTTTGGCATGATTATTTCTTTTTACATTACTGAAATGGTTATTTCCAACTCAGTCATCAGCAAGCTGCTACCGAAAAATTCAATGGACAGCTATGTGGATATTTTTCTGCATGGCATCTTAAAGCCAGAAGTTTAAGCCAAAGGACATCTTATGTTCAATTCCCGTATTTTCTCCATCATTCGCAAGGAATTTATCCAGCTCTTTCGCGACCCACGCACGCTCGGCATTGCGGTGGTCATTCCCATTGTGCAGTTATTCCTGCTGGGATACGCCGCCACATCCGATGTGCGGAATATCCCCATGGCAGTCTGGGATCAGAGCAAATCCCCGCAGTCGCGTCAACTGCTCGATGCCTTCCGCGCCGCCGACTATTTCACCATTGACCATTTCGTCGGTTCGACGGATGAATATCAAAAGTTGATCGAGTCTGGCAAAGCCCGTGTTGCGCTTGTCATCCCGGCGGATTATGACATCCGCTTGTCGGAAGGCAAGGCAAAAGTATTAATGGTATTGGATGGTTCCGATGCCACCATTGGCGCGACGGCGTTATCCACTGCGCGGCTGGTGGGACAATCATTTGCCACGCAGATCCTCAGCGAGCAAGCCTCCCTCAGCGGACGCTCCGCGCCATCTGCGCCTGTCGAAGTCCGCACTCAGGTTTGGTACAACCCCGATCTCAACTCCGCCTACTTCATGATCCCCGGTGTGATCGGCATGATCCTTTCATTCATCACCACCATCCTCACCGCCACCGCCATTGTCCGCGAGCGTGAGCGCGGCACCATCGAGCAACTCATTGTCACGCCCATCCGTTCATGGGAATTGGTTCTCGGCAAGTTATTACCTTATGTCATTCTTGCCTTTGTGGAAACCTTTGAGATCATCATCGTCGGGCGTTATTGGTTTGGCGTGCCCGTGCGCGGCAGTCTCCTCCTCATCTTCTTTACATCGGGCTTATTCCTCATGTCCAGCCTCGGCATTGGCCTGTTCGCATCCACCGTCGCCAACACGCAGCAGGAAGCCATGCTGACCGTAATGATGTACAACCTGCCAAGCATTTTCCTCTCAGGCTTTTTCTTTCCGCTTCAAGCCATGCCGAAATTTTTGCAATGGGTCTCCTACGCGATCCCGCTTCGCTATTACCTCGTTGTCATTCGCTCACTTTTATTAAAGGGAGTTGGCATCGAAGCCATTCAAAGCGAGGTTGTCGCGCTGGCCATCTTTGGTATCGTCATCATGGGCGCAGCCGCGCTCCGCTTTAGAAAACGTTTGGATTAAATAATTCCTCTATCAAGGAGATACAAAATGAACAATAAATTCCCCCCTCTTCCTGTACGGATCGCAGTGGCCGTTATCGTCATCAGCACGCTCGCTTATTATGGATTTCGTTCCCTCAACACTGCGAACGCAAGTGAGTTAACCGCCTCGGGCACCATCGAAGCCACCATCGTGAACGTTGCGCCTGAGAT
>JACRBH010000004.1 GCA_016234535.1 Chloroflexota bacterium | reverse complement strand
CTGCCAAACCTGCGCCGTTCATTAAATGACCTGGGTGATGATGCGATGGAAGATATTCCCGAAACCAACTTTGATAATCCCGCCCGTGAATTTGAATCGAATGAAACACGCCAACATTTACAAGACGCGATTGGTTCACTCGACTCCAATTACCAATTACTGATTACTCTTCGCTACCAGAACGAACTCTCCTACGAAGAGATCGCATCGACTCTTAACCTGCCGCTTGGTACCGTGAAAACCGGCATTTTCCGCGCGAAGGCACAACTGCGCAACGCGCTCGCCCCCCTGGAGGAATCATGGATAACCGCTTAACCCCCAAACAACAGGATGCCATCATCGAGGACGCGCTTCATTCGTATCCGCTGGCTGACATGCCGAAAAATATTACTTCGAGTGTGATGACGCGGATTCGACTAACATCCGCGCCGCGCTCTTTCCAGCTCACATGGAGTGATCTTGCAATTGCGTTTGTGATCTCACTTTGTATTGGCGCAGTGTTATTCAGCCTGCAAAATTTCCCGCCCCTTGTACTTATGCGGCTTCGAATCCAGAGTATTCTTTTTTATCAAGACCTCATCGTGAATGCAAGCTGGCTTGTCCCTTCCGCGTTGTTTGTATTTGCGGCATTCCTGTTTGCGTTGACAGTCCCTTATTTTCAGAAACAATTGTCGAATAAATGAGAAATATTATTGACTTACATAAAACGCCCGATGGAATTCAACTTTTCCTTTGGGCACGCTTTCATAAAAAGGCAAAGCCATGAAGTATTCCTCTGCTGGCGCGCCTTCATAAAACAGGCCGGGATATGCCTTGAAGCCAAACCTTTGATAATATGCCGGGCTTCCTTCCAGCACACACCCTTTTGCGCCAATATCCCGCAATTGCGCCAAACCCGTTTTGATTAATTTAATGCCGATGCCCTGCTTTTGAAATTCTGGCAGAACAGAGATGGGGCCAAGGCCGTACCATCCAACATCATCCCCATTGACCGTCACAACCGAAAAGGCAGCGTGGCCGACAACTTTTCCGTCCATTTCAGCCACCAATGAAATGGACAAGGCTCCTGCATTGCGAAGTCCGTTCACGATTAAATGCTCTGTTTTGTCTGCATAGGGTTTGCCCTCGAATGCGGCAATGGTCACCTGCTCGATTGCATGTTTATCTTGCGGGGTCTCGGTTCGAATCGTTATCATGAAATTCCAATTTCCTTCAAGGATATGTGGATAAATCCTGTGCTATCATTGCGCTTTCAAAATTTGGGCCATGTATACAGGTAAACACGTACACACGTTCGATTAAACAATTGTAGCATCTTGATCTTCATCCCTTATATTTGGATTCTTATGCGTCTTAGAGCAGATTTAACTCTTTTGTTTGTATCCGTCATCTGGGGCTCGGCGTTTGTTGCGCAGCGAGTCGCTGGTCAGATGGGGAGCGTGTACCTGTTCAATGGCGCGCGTTACTTATTGGCGGCGCTGGTTGTGCTGCCGCTTGCCATTCACGCAGGTCGGGCCTCCAGCCTGACAAGTCGAGTTGTGAAATATCCCCGCGATCAATACAAGTGGATGTTCGTCGCTGGCTTCCTTCTCTTTGTGGGGAGTGCATTGCAACAAGCTGGCATGGTTTACACCACTGCTGGCAATGCTGGCTTCATTACCAGTTTGTATGTCGTGCTGGTTCCAGTTGCTTTGTTTTTTGTGTGGCGCGAGAAACCGCATTGGATGTCCATTGCGGCGGTGGGGTTGGCCGGGGTGGGGGCATTCCTCCTGTCAACAGGCGGCAGGTTCGAGGTCAAGCCCGGAGACGTACTTGAATTGATCGGCGCTCTGTTTTGGACATTCCATGTCATCGTGCTGGGCAAGTTCGCATCCAAGTTTGAGGCCATGTCATTTTCAGTCGGTCAGCTTTTTGTGTGCGCGATTCTAAATTTAGGCGTCGGTATTGTTGCCGAACCCATGATGACTTTCAACTGGCAAATGATATTTGCAATTGCATACACTGCGCTTTTCTCTCTTGGTTTATGTTACACACTTCAAGTATGGGCGCAGCAACACACTCCGCCCGCAGACGCGGCATTGATCTTGAGTCTTGAGTCGGTTTTTTCTGTGATCTCAGGCTGGTTGATCTTAAATGAAAAACTAATCTCGGTGCAGATTTTTGGCTGTGTATTGATTTTCATAGCGGTCATACTCTCACAATTCAAGGAATGGAATTCAGGTACAATCGACCACGATCACCTTGTTGAGGGAAGATAAATTTATGTCTGAAGAAAGAAACCTGATCGAAGAATTGGATTTGTCATTTCATCCGCTCACGCAAAAATTGTGGCGCGATTTTGAATTGCTGTTTGGCAATAACGGAGCCTGTGGCGGCTGTTGGTGCATGTTTTGGAAACTGCGCGGAAAAGCCTTCGACGAGAACAGGGGCGACCCTGCGCGCCAAATGCAAAAGTCAGTTGTTGATTCGAAAACAGTCCCGGGCTTGCTGGCTTATTCAGAGGGGTATCCCGTCGGCTGGATCGCCATCGAGCCGCGCAGCGCCTACCCCAAACTTGCCCATTCCCGTGTCTTGAAGCCTATCGATGATGAGGAAGTTTGGGCCGTCACTTGTTTCTTTATCGAAAAGAAACACCGTCACAAAGGCATTGCGATTGAGTTGTTAAAATACGCGGTTGAGTATGTGAAAAAAAACGGCGGCAGAATAGTGGAAGGGTATCCGTTGGAATTAAAAGAGAATCAGCCCGATCCTTTTGTTTTTACTGGCACGGCTTCGGCTTTTATCAAGGCAGGTTTTCAGGAAGTTGCGCGCAACTCGCCAACACGTCCCATTTTTCGCTACATGATTCAATAACTTGAGCGCAACTTTTCAACCCCCGCCAAGAACGTTAACGACTCGTGATTATTTATTCATCACGCTGGTCGCGATTTTATTTATCGCAGTTTCCACGGGGCTTGTATTCCTGAATCTCAAACTCAAAGGCGGCGGCGATTTTTATGTCCATTGGGCTGCGAGTCGCGGATTTATCTTTGACAAGGTTGATCCTTACAGTGCCGAAGTCCCCGCTCGTGTTCAGCAAATTGTTTATGAAGACACAGCGAAGGCAGGGGACGAGCCTTATATTCTTGATACGCCTTTTCAGATTCTCCTGCTCTATTTTCCTTTTTCGCTTCTCTCTGACCCGCAGCTTGCCCGGGCGATATATACCTTGATCCTGGAACTGGCATTGCTCGGACTCGCCCTCCAAAGCCTGCGTCTCACCGATTGGGAAATGCCGCCCGTCTTTGCGGTTCTATTCGTTATTTTCACAGTCATCAATTTTTATTCATATCAAGCCATCCTTGAAGCCAGTCCCGTTTTATTGCTTGGATTCCTCTACGCAGAAATATTGATCCTGCTCCGCGCGGAAATGGACGAACTCGCAGGCGCGTTGATGGCGGTCTCCCTTTACTATTGGGAAGTCGGCGCGCCATTTCTTATTCTTATCTTTCTGCGCATGTACTATGAAAAACGTACTCGTGTATTCTCGGGCCTTTTTATGGTGAGTGTTGTCCTTCTTATCATATCGTTTATCGGCTATCCAAATTGGATTCTTCCTTATCTCCGCGCGGGAGCCAACAACCTTCGCGCTGACTTTGGCTTCGATATTCATACCGTTCTCGTGAACCTTTGGCCTTCGTATGGCGGAATCATCGCATGGATATTTATCGCCGCGCTTGTCATTGCGCTCGGCTATGAATGGACAATGGCGCGCACAGGCGAACCCCGGCGGTTTTATTGGGCGGCTTGTCTCTCACTTGCAGCCGCTCCGTTGCTCGGCTTCCGCACTGAAATGGAACATCTCTCCGTGCTTGTCATTCCTCTCGCCTTGGTCTTTGCCATTGTCTACGAGCGCTGGCGTCGATTCGGCGCCGGCCTGACATATTTACTTTTGCTGGTTGTGTTTCTTGTCCCATGGGCGATTTTTTCTTTCGCGCTCAATCGTTTTGGCGTAGTTGCTCAAGAGATCACCTTCCTGTTCCTTCCTCTTTTCACCATCCTAGGCTTATACTGGATTCGCTGGTGGGCGATCCGTCCGCCCCG
>JACRBH010000107.1 GCA_016234535.1 Chloroflexota bacterium | reverse complement strand
TTTTATGCCTGTATTTTTTAATTCATACGATAATGCCTGGGTAAATGAATTCAGGAATGACTTTGTGCCCGAATAGACCGCATTGCCCGCCAGCGGTAAAAATGCCGTGATGGATGAAACATTGATGATCGCACCCCGCTTCGCTTCCATCATGGCAGGCAGCACAGCGGATGTCAACCTCATGGTTGCGGTGACATGGACAGTGATCATCTCTGCATATTTTTCAGGCGGTTTGTTCACAAAGAGGCCGCGCGCGCCGAAGCCCGCATTATTGATAAGCATTGTGATGGTTGGGTGTGACTTGATCCACGTTTCAACCTTGCTGATGCCGTCTTCTGTTGCCAGATCTGCGACAATGACATCCACGCTGACTTTATGTGCCTGGCGTAATTCTGTTGCGATGGTGTCTAGTTTTTCCTTGCGCCGCCCTGTAATGCAAAGGTCAAACCCCTTTTCTGCGAGTTGACGGGCAAATGCTTCCCCAATTCCACTGGATGCTCCGGTGATCAATGCTAGTTGATTAGTCATGCTTTCTCCGTGCTTTTGAATTTATCGCTTGTCTCATGAATAAGCTCACCTTACGCAAAAAAGTTGGACTGCGGACTTTAGTCCGCGTTTTCGGCAGGAAGCGGATTAAAGTCCGCAGTCCGAACAAAAAACAGGCTTCTCGAAGAAAACTGCCTAAGGTGAGTAAGTAAACTATTCAATGAAAACTGCGAGTGGAAAATATATTTCGAGTTTGCTTATTTATGATTCTCTACTGCACACCATATGTCTGATGTCATTGCGAGCCGCCGATCTTGTTCTTGGGTGGCAAAGCAATCTCCCTCTAAAGCAGGGATTGCTTCGGACGAAAACCAAGAGCGTCCTCGCAAAGACATGCCTTAAGTTTTTGAAAATTACACGTATTTGTACGGTGGAGAAATTTATGAGATACCATGTATTCTATTGTAACTTGGGATTACCAATCTGACTTGTATCGTGCTAGAATCCACAAATGATGATCCATGTCAAACTGATCGCCAACTACCGTGAAGCCCTCCCACCCGAAGCAAAGAATGGCGTGGTGGAGTTGGATGTCCCAGACGGGACAACGGTTTATGAGGCCATCTCAAGATTTGACATCCCGCTCGATGACACAAGTGTGATTGTGCTGAATGGCCTGACTGTGGATATGTCCACCCCGCTTAAAGAAGGCGATATGGTTACGGCATTTTCCGCGATTGCTGGCGGATAAATTACATAACACTCTGGTGGTCGAATAGGACTGGGTGTTTTTCCCAGCCCGTATCAAGACCACCAAGTAACAGAAGAACTCTCAATCACATGTGGTTTCGATATGCCTTCGGCTGTCGCCTCAGGCTACTCAACCACCAAAATAAGGAGAACTCCCATGTACGGTTGGCACCTAAGAATACTAAGAGTAAACCTCACCTCCCATAAAGTCACCACCGAAGATGTAGACCCCAAGATTGCGCGCGATTATCTTGGCGGGCGCGGATGGGCGATCCATTATCTATACAAAGAAATGGACCCGATGGCTGATCCGCTTTCGCCTGATAATATTTTGATCTTCGCCACAGGCCCGTTGACCGCAACTCCCGCGCCGACAGGTAACCGCTATATGGTGGTCACCAAGTCACCGCTGACGGGGGCGCTGGCGCACTCCAACTCTGGCGGCGAGTTCCCAACCTGGATGAAGCGCACAGGATTCGATATGTTCATCTTTGAGGGGAAATCATCAGAGCCGGTATATGTTTTCGTAAACGAGGACCAGATCGAGGTCAGGTCTGCGGCGCATGTTTGGGGGAAGGATGTGCATGAGACCACCGATATCCTAAAGGCAGAAACATCCGCTGATGCGAGAGTCGCATGTATTGGCCAAGCGGGTGAGAACCTCGCGTTGATGGCGGCGATCATGAATGACAAGCATCGCGCGGCGGCCCGTTCTGGAGTTGGCGCGGTGATGGGGAGCAAGAATCTCAAGGCAGTTGTGGCGATGGGTAAGAAAAACCCGAAATTGTACGATTCTGCCAAAATGATTAGCCTGAGTGTGGATACGTCCAAGAATGTGGGCGCGGATGTGAAGAAGGGTTCGAACATGCGCATTTATGGTACGTCGTATGTGCCGCAGGTGACCAATACGCTCGGTATTTTGCCGACACGCAATTTCCTGCAAGGCACATTTGAAGGCGTGAATAATATTGACGGTGATGCGCTCAAGAATCAATATTTGATTCGACACACGCCCTGTTATCGCTGTCCGCTTTCGTGCGGACGACTCACCGAAGTTCCCGACGGCCCGTATAAAGGCAAGGGTGAAGGCCCTGAATATGAAACCATTTCATCGCTGGGAACAGGCTGTGGAGTTAGCAACCTTGCCGCGTTGGTGAAAGCAAATTATCTGTGCAACGAATACGGTATGGACACCATCACCACCGGCATGACGATTGCCGCCGCGATGGAAATGTACGAGAAGGGTTACATTTCTGAGGAGATCATTGGGATGCCGTTGAAGTTCGGCGACCACGATGCAATGATAGAAATGATTCGCAAAATGGCGTATCGTGAAGGTTTTGGAAATGACCTTGCGCAAGGCAGCTATCGCCTCGCTGAAAAATATGGTCATCCTGAAATTGCGGTCACCACGCGCAAACAGGAATTCCCTGGCTACGATCCGCGCGGATCGCAGGGTATGGGCTTGCTGTATGCCACTTCCAACAAGGGCGCGTCACACATGGAAGGTGATGTGGCGTATGAAGAAGTCTTTGGCGTGCCTGTCAAGGAAAATCCGCTCACGACCGAGGGCAAGCCTGAACTCGTCAAGCATTTTGAAGATTCCTTTGCATTGATGGATAGCTCTGGTTTGTGTGTCTTTGTCGCCATTCGTTATGCTTTCAACAAAGATCGCATGATCCTGCCGCAGCGCCTCGCTGAAATGATGAACTTCTCCACAGGTGCAGGCTACACTCCCGAAGAAGCGTTGAAAGCTGCTGAGCGTGTTTATAACCTTGAGCGCATGTTCCTGCTCAAGGCTGGCTCAACGGAAGATACACTTCCACACCGCATGTTGCACGAACCGCTGCCCGATGGTCCCGCCAAAGGCAAGGTCGTGGAACTCGATAAGATGCTGCCCGAGTTTTATAAGTTGCGCGGTTGGGATGAGAAGGGTGTGCCGACGAAAGAGAAGTTGGAAGAGTTGGGATTGCCTTTGTAAAAAAATTCAGACCCTAAAGGTTTTTAAAACCTTTAGGGTCTTTTTTGTTAATTGGAATATTTTCTACTCTGATGAATCTTTTGCAAAAAAATAATTTCTACACCTAATCATTTTCCTTTGCGGCTCTTATCTCGCTCAAGCCTGATTCTGCTTTCTGAATCATTCAGTGCCTTTGGCATTCCACCAATTCAAAATCCGCAACGCTCGAAGTGTATTCCACCGGCTGGGTTGACCCGCTGCTTCGAGATCGAAATATTTCAGCCCAGACATGCCGCTGTTCATCGGCCAGAGTCCGTCCTTTTTTTGCTTCTTCTGTAGAAGTTCAATTGCATCGGACATGCGTTCATCGCGCGGAGCATTACAACTACGGAAATAATCCAGCGCGCGGATGAAGTCATACTTCCAGCGGGGCGGGAAGGGCATAGCGGTCATTTTTGCGTCGAAGACTTTGCCCGTGCGGTGCGATTTATACAAACGATGCGCCAGCAGGAATTCATGTCCACGCTCGCGGACTTGGGTAATCTGCTTTTTCTTTTCAGGATATATACATTGGTATTCGTACAATCCTTCCAGCGTGGAAATTGTCGTATGGAAAGATGAATGCGTCGCGCCTTTATATGACTCGCAATTCCAGCCGCCATCGGACATTTGCTGAGTTATCAAATAGGATGCAATGGAATGAACATACTCATCCGGGTATTTAAAATACGCCAGCAAAGCCAGGATCATACTTGTGACACAGGTCTCGCTGTATTTCAGGGAGTATGAAAAGAAGTTGATGCCCCCGTCGGTATAAATGCCTTTATCGAGAAAGATTTTACAAGCCCGTTTCGCCTGCGGATGATTCGTCTGCAACCCGAGCAGCCGCAAGGTCAGCATGGTGTACGTGGTGGATATCCACTTTGGGCCATAGATTCCGCCGCCCCATTTCCCATCCGCATCCTGCAAGGCAAGTAATCGCGCGCCCCAGCCTTCTTTTGCGATCTTCCTGCGTTCGGACTCAATCTTTGCAGGAGATGAATTCAACAAATCCCGATGAACCTGCCAGCAAATGGACGGGTCCCCTTCGAGTAACCAGGAGATGATCTCAGGTTTCATTTTTCAAAACATCCTTCTCTGTTAAATTGACAAGCTATTTGTGAATTGCATCCAGCGTTATTTTTGTTGCGTGGATACGACAGATCACCCGCGTTTCACGCTCCTGCTGCTCACACGGATAAATATATCCATAATATTGGGGGTGGGTTGTGTATTGGCGTGTGATTTGATCCAGGTGAGAGATCGCATCTGTTTGTACCAGCTCGGCATTTCCGCGTATTCCAATAAAGCGTGACGTGTCTGCGGGGTCAACAATTAAGAGCGACACTTTCGGGTTATTCTGGAGGTTGCGTCCTTTTTGTCTTTCCAGCGTTGTGTTAACTCTGGCGCACTCCCTGTCATAGTCACACCATACGAGGCTTGATTGCGGCTGCCCATCCGGCATCATCGTGGTCAAGACGCCATGAATTGGGCGTGTGAGAAGATCAAGGTGAGATGAGGGTATTTGTGCGTTCATACCACCCGCTCCTTCTTCCTTGCGTCCAACGTGACCACATGGACTGGAAGGATTTTGCATAATACCGGTGTTTCTGTTTCCCTGAGTTCGGCGGGCACACATCCGCCAAAGTAAGGCGATTTGCCGGTATAAAGTTTGGATAAGCCATCCAGATGTTCGATTGCGCCGTTCTCGGTCATCTCTACCACCACGCCGCGTATTTCAAGAGAACGCAATGGCTGACGTGGATCATAACAAAGCAGCGTGACCTTCGGGTTGGCGCGCATGTTTTTTTCCTTGCGAAATCCCCGCATGGTGTTAATTCGGACATATGTCCCGTCATAGTCACACCAGACAACTGTTGTTTGTGGCTGACCATCCGGCATGACTGTAGTCAATGCCGCCACCCGCGGACCGTTGGCCAGGTCGAGAAAAGATTCTGGGATCGTGCTGTTCATTGAGTTTCCCTTGGTACAGATTTCAATTGTATTGATCGAACACGCTTTTCAGATCTGCGGTTGCAAGATATTTTCGATACGCAGAAGTTTCATTGAGTATACCTTTCAAGGCAATAAATAATTCTGATTGAAGGTAGGGATTCTTCTCCTGCCTTTCGGCAGACAGGGTGATTTGTTCTTCATCGAATTCCACCATCAGTTGGCCTCCTGCCGCCATCCATTCCAGCCCAATTTGAATCGCGCTTTCGCGGGAGGCCATTGCCGCCGCCAGTTCCTGTACCAACACTTTGCCGCGGCGTTGGTTGAGGGTGAATTTACATAAGCCTGCAAGGCGTGTTAGAAATTCTTCGGGTTTTTCCTGGGCGGGCGGAATGGCAAATACATAAACCGTTTTCGGTTTGACGATCTCCAAAGCCTTCCGCAATTCAACCGGCGATGGGGGAGTCGTGTAGATGGAAAGTTCATCGGCTGGATGCAGTTCAAAGCGGGAACTGCCAGCAGATTTATCCGACCCTTCCGCCCAAATGAGCGTGGAGGGTTGAAGATTCAGCAGGGAAGGCTGCAGGCGCATATCCCGAATCTCGATTCCCGATTTCCGAATCTCGACGATATTCTCTTCAACCACTCGAAATTCTTCAAACTGCAATGTGACCTGTTTCTGCCCCCGAAAAGTTGACGAACGCAGGGAATAAGCAATATCAAATTTGCTGCCCGATTCTGGAAGTTCCCCGCCCGCGCCGCCCCACCATAAAATACTTTGTGTGTTGCCCGCATCATCCTCAATATTCAGGCGCAGATGTTCTTTTGTTTTTCCAATGGTTGAAACTGACTTCATCGTCACATTGCGCGAGGCCAAAGTCAGTGACGGATTTCCAGCCCCGAAGGGCGCGAGCATTTCAAGTGAATTCGCCAGATCGATGTTTAGATCGTTTAATTCCAGCCATGCGTCAATTTGCAAAGTAGGCTCTTCACGTACCGCCTCGCCGAGTTGTTTTTCGATTGCACGGCCAAGTCCCTTGCGGAACTCTGTTAATTTATCGGCGTCAAACGACATGCCTGCCGCCATGGGATGCCCGCCGAAGCTGCGCAGAATATCTTTTTGCGCAGCAATGGCGTCGGTGATATGCAATCCTTCAATCGAGCGCGCCGAGCCGCGCATAATTCCATCTTCAGATTCGCTCAAGAGAATTGCGGGCTTGTGATAACGGTCAACCAGTTTGTTGGCGACAATTCCCACCACGCCGCCGGGCCAGTTGGGATGAGACAAAATAATGGCTGGCTCGGTCAGCAAATCCGGGTTCTCACGCAATTGCGCTTCGGCTGCTTCGTAAACCTGGCTGGTCAATAATCTGCGCTGCGCATTCAGTCCCTCGATTTGCGCGGCCAAAACTCTTGCGCGCGCAGGGTCTTGTGTCAATAACAATTCCACAGCGGGATTTGCATCGCCCAGGCGGCCAAGCGCATTCAAGCGCGGCGCAAAAGTAAAGCCGATGGTTTCTTCTGTCAGCGTTTCAAGATTTGTGCCTGACAATTCGGCAATGACTTTCAAACCGAGTCGATTTGTTTTCCGTAAAGCTTCAATCCCCTTTTGCGCGAGAGAACGTGTTTCGCCTTTTAACAACGCGACATCAGCGATGAGGCCGAGGGCGACCAGGTCGAGAAGCGTAGTAGCGACTTCAGTCGCTGGTGCTGAACGACTGAAGTCGTTACTACCTAGCAACGCTTCTGCTAATTTATATGCGACCCCAACCCCTGCTAAATTTGAAAGTAAATGATTTTTCGGCAGCAACTTTGGGTTGACGATTGCAACAGCGTTCGGGAGTGTCTCACCTAAATCATGATGATCGGTGATGACTACATCCACATCGCGCGAGTTGGCGTAATCAACTGCTTCATGCGCAGTGATGCCTGTGTCACAAGTGACGATCAACTTCGCGCCGTTATCGATGATCGGCTTGAGCGAGCCAATGTGAACACCGTGACTTTCCTTGCCGCGAACTGGAATGTAGTAAAGAACATTCGCGCCGAGTCCTCGAAGTGTTTGAACCAGCAGCGCGGTGGATGTCTGCCCATCCACATCGAAATCACCCCAGACGCAGATCAGTTCTTTATTGTGGATGGCCGACACAATGCGATCTACTGCGGAGTCGATGTTTGGAAATGGAGTCGATGGAATTGCATCTGGATGTAAAAACGCTTCGGCTTCGACGGGGGAGCTGATCCCGCGTCGGAGCAGAGTCTGCGCGATAAGCGGAGGCAGGCCAAGGGTTGAGAATGAAGCGGGGATTTCTACGGGGTGAGGATCAAGCCAGCGAGTCATGCGTGAAGTATCACGTGTCACGTGTCAGGTGTCAAGTTTGAAGCTTTAATTTGCCTGTATTCTCATATAGGCAACCAGCCCAATAATGGTCAGTGCGACTCCTGTGAGCCCAATTATTCCTGGGAGTTTGCCTCCCAAAAAAATAATTTCACCAAGCAGGGAGAAAACCACTTCCATGGATTGAGTCGCGTCGACAGCCGCGATTTCGTAAGGTTGAAGACAAAGATGACGGGCGTAGAGAAACAGCGTCGTAGCGATGACGCCCGAGAGCAGGGCGACCAGCGCGGTGCTGAGAAGTTGTCCGCTGGAGGGGGCGGGGGGAGAACTAAAAAGGAGAAGCGCCGTCCAAAACGGGAGCGAGCCCAAGGTCAAGAGAAGGACGCGGGCGAAGCCATTTTCCAAAATGGGATGATCGATTTTTGGAATCCGCAGGTTTTGTCCCACGCGCGCTTCCCAGACGAGTTGATTGCCTATCGGGTAAGCAAATGCCGCGATCAAAACGGGCAGCGCGCTGAATAGCACATCGCGCAGGCTTGTGAGCGCAGCATGTTCGATGTTGACGAGAATGATGCCAATGAAGATGACGCCTGTAAGAAGCAAGCCTTTGGTCGGAACTTTGCGGCCAAAGAAGATGAGCACGATCGGAGTGGCCAGGATGGTGGTTTGCCATGTGGTGGCGACAACCCAGCCTGCGGCGTATTGTGAGCTGAATGTGATGAGGGAGTAAAAGATGCCGAAGCCGATACTGCCTGCAAGAATCCAGAAGAGCCAATGTTTTAGAAAAATATCCTTTACATCGGCCAGCGCTTTTTTACCTTGCGTAATGAGAAGCAGCGCGATCAGAAAAATCAACATAAAACCGAAGCGCAAGCTGGCTGTCCATGCCCAGTGACCGCCTTGCAGGCTCATGGCGCGGTTCAAGACAAAAGTACTGCTAAAAAATAATGCGGCGAGGGTGCCGATTGCAATAAGTCGTGTCATTGATTCTTTCGTTATAAATCAGGGTTTTCGTTTGAGGGAATCTGATGTCTCCCGATTTTGGCGCAAAATCGTATCTTCTCAATAAACCGGGACGTTTCCCCTTCTTTTTGAGATGCTACGCAAAATCAGGAGATTTTGCACTCCATCCGGCGGTTCAGGCAGGTGCGCCGGGATCGCCATCAGGTTCCAACGGGAGAAAGATCGTAACAGTTGTGCCCTGTTTTTCGATGCTGTCTATTTTCATACGGCCATGCAGGCTTTGCATGATCTCGTTGACTATGTAGAGACCGATGCCTGTGCCCTGTATCTCCATTTGAGTCGCGTTTTGGGAACGATAGAACCGCGTGGCAATGTGGGGTAAATCCTGGGCGGGGATTCCGATTCCGTGATCCTGTACAGCAATGGCCACAAACTGACCCTCCTTATATATTTTTACCAATATGCCGCCCTGTGGATTTGAAAATTTTATGGCATTGGATAGCAGGTTTAACAGAACTTGAATAAGGGATTGGCGCTCTGTGTTTACCAACGGCAGGGATTCATCCATTTCCAGTTGGATGGTGATCTGACGCGCATCCGCTTGCAGCTTTACGCTTGAAATGGCTTCTTCGATGATCGGGAGGATATCTATCGGCGAAAGGTGGACTTCGAATCTCTTATTTTCGATTCGGCCCGCAACCAGCAAATCATTCAATAACAGGCGCTGACGATTGAGCTGTTCTTTGAGGGTGGTCAGGAACTGCTGTTTTTCCTTGGCAGTGCCGCTTTCAAGAAGTTCCGCCATGAGAATTGCTGTGGAAAGCGGGGTGCGAAGTTCGTGTGAGGCGCGGTTGATGAAATCGCTTTTCATTTGCTCGAGGCGGGCGCGCTGGCTGATATTGGTGATGACCGATATGCTCCCCGCATATTTTTCATCCTGAAAACGCGGAGCGGAGGAGATAAGCACGTTTATTTCCGTCCCATCGCTGGCGAGCAGGCGCAGCTCATAGGATGATGATTTTCCACCTTTGCGGAGTTCCTGTTCCTCGGCGCTTTTGTCGAGGTCTTCCGGATGCGTCACGTCGCCTGGGGTCCGCCCAATGATTTGGCCGGGGGAAAGCCCAAGCAGATTGGCATACGCGGGGTTTACATATTCAAAATGTTCATTGGCATCTGTGATGGTGAGTCCCTCCCGCATACCTTCCATTACCAGAAGGGCAAAGTCACGCTCGGCTTGTAGTTTTTTCTGACTGTCCTGCAGGGAAGTGATGAGGTAATTATAGGTTTGGGCGAGGGTGTTGATCTCATCTTCACTGCCGAAGGATTTCTTTATCATGATCGCTGAAGGAAGGCTGCCACCTTGCAGATGGTGCGCAATTCCAGTTTCCACATCATGCAGGCGGTCAATGATGATCGATTTTACGGTGAGGTAATACCCGAAGAAAAACATCAAAAAGATCGCTACAGCCGCCAGCGTGACCCCTAAAAATAAACGTTGTGTCAATGCGATGGTGGGGGTAATATCAATTTCAACCCATAAGGTGCCGATCACATCATGAAATTCATTGGTGAAGACCTGCCCGTGCAGTGGGGTTACGAATATCACGCGCCCGTCACTGGTCTGGCTGATTTTCTCGCGTTTGCGGATCGCCTCGTTGATCATTGGTGAACTAAAGGAAAGGGATTGTCCAATCAGCCTGTTATTTGTATGTGCGAGGATTTTATTTTGCGTATCGATCACAATGATCTGGATGACATCTTCCAGCAGGGATGATTTTTCAACCAGTCTTTGCATGGAAAACAGATCATCCTCTGCCGCCATGATCTCCACGGCATACTCGAATTCATCGGAAAGCACCTCGGCTCGGGCTTCCGCTCCCTGATAAACACTGGCTGAAGTGGCCGAGTAGAAAATCAACAGCATCAACAGCAATCCTGCCAGACTGAGAGCGCCGTAAATAAGAGTCAGCTTGATCTTGATGGAATACATGCTGTTTTATTTGCTCAACTCATGGATGAAAAGCGGCAGGAGTAATTGATCGATGTCCGGTATTGAAGTGGTGACACTTTGGTCGAAGAGGAACTGGGCGATTGTATTCGCATGGTCATAGATGCGCCCTTCGCCCTGTTGGCCGAAAAGGTCTGCATTGGCCGCCAGGTCCAGATATTTTATCCCCGCCACCTGAGATTCGAATTCCGCTGTGCTGATTCCCTCGGCCTGTCCCATGCGCCGATAGGCATCTTTTGGGTTTTCCTTGATATATTCCACCGCATCGAAGTACGCAGCCACGATTTTTTGCACATCCTCGGGGCGCTGCTCCACGATTGCCGCATCGAACGTCAGGGTGGTGATGATGGTCTCGGGATATTCGCGGCTGGTGATCAATATCCTGCCGCCCGTTTCTTTCGCGGTGCTGGTTAGGTAAGGTTCCCACGTTACACCCGCGTCTATTTTGCCATCCAGCATGGCTTGCTGAATTTCCCAGGTGGGGATACTGACGATGGTCACTTCACTCGTGGATAACTCCCCGATCTCCAGGATTTTAAGCAGAGAGAGGTAGCCTACGGTCTCCGACTCTACGCCGATCTTTGCCCAGCGCAAATCGGCCAGAGACTCGATCCCCGGGCGCGCGACCAGTCCGTCGCTGCCAAACGAGTAATCGGTCAGGAGAACGACGCGCACATCTTTGCCTCTGGAAAAGTAGCGGACTGCATCATCCAATGTGTGCATGCCTCCATCCACTTTTCCATCAATCAGCGCTTCGATGGAATCACTGTAAACGGAGAAACGCATTAATTTCACGTCGATGCCGTGCTTCTCGAAATAGCCAAGTTGTGCGGCCAGTTCCAGGGGCTCAACCCCCGCCCAGGTGGAAATGGCAATGCGGATCGGCTCTTTCTGGGGCGCACACGCTGTTCCAGACTGCGCAAGTGTGAGCATGATGATGGTAAGAATGAATGCGCGAATGGCCTTGTTCATTAATGTGAAACCTTGGGGGGATTAGGGCATGTCAGGCGGGGCAGGCGGTAATACCATTTGGACGGCGCAGCCTTGCTCGGTTGGAAGGATCGTTACGTCTCCATCCAGTGAACGGGCGATGATGCGCGCAATGGTCAGCCCAACGCCCAATCCGCCATATTCACGGGTGATGCCCTGACTGACTTGATAATAACGTTTGAAAACTTTTTCATGCAATTCAGTAGGGATACCCTGACCGTAATCTGTAACGGTGAGAATACAGCCGCCGTCTCCATTGGCTGCCAGGTCTATCAGAATGGACATCATGGGCGGAGAAAATTTCAAACTGTTGTCTACGAGATGACTGCAAGCCTGCCTGAATTCGCGGCGCGGCGCATGGATCTTGATCCCCTCTGCGATGTTAATATTCACTTGAAGTTTTTTATCTTCATATTGTTCCAGTCGCAGGGCAATCGGGAGGGAAAAATCGTTCTTGATATCGATCCTTTGCCTGAAATTGATTTTATTCCCCATGTCATAATTGCTGAGGAAAGTCAGATCGTCGATCAATGTGTATAAATGGTGGGATTTCGAAAGTGCCGTTTCTACAAAATATTTCAATTCGTTGGGGTCATCGTATTTATCGCGTAACGCCATATCCAGTGACATGAGGATTTGCATCATTGGGGTGCGAAGTTCGTGTGAAAAATTATGCGTGATCTCCGACTGGATGCGCTCGATCTGGCGATTGATTTCCTCTGTGACGCTCTGATGGCTTTTATCCTGCCGGCGAAAGACGGCATTGATGCGCGCCACGAGTTCACGCGGGTCGAACGGCTTGGTGATGTAATCGTCCGCGCCGTCTTCGAAGCCTTTTATCTTGTCGTCCTGTGAAGCGCGGGCTGACAGGAACAGGAAGGGTATGTTGTGGGTTAGGGGATTGGCTGACATGGCTTCCCGGACTTTATAGCCATCCAGACTTGGCATCATAATATCGCAGACAATTAGATCAGGCTGGGATTCCCCACTCTGTTTAATACCGTCCACGCTGTTTTCACACGCGATCACATCGTAGCCGCTGCGTTCCAAAAGGGTTTTCAACCCAAGCAGCATGGGACGGTCATCATCGATCACAAGAATGGTATGGGGTTTCTTGGAAGTATTCATAGTTGCCGGTAAATTTTTGCCTTTAATCGTTTTGCAGTGAATTTTGAAAATTCTAAAAGTCAAACATGCGTGAAATTATAAGCCAGCCAGCAAGCCGGGATATTGCAGGCATGTGTCAATTTTGAACGGCGAATTAATTAGCTGTTAATAAAGTCACCGTCAGCAGGCAAACTTGCTGACGGTGACTTAGGAACTTATAACTCACCTTACGCAGTTTTCTTCGAGAAGCCTATTTTTTATTCGGACTGCGGACTTTAGTCCGCTTCTTGCTGAAAACGCGGACTAAAGTCCGCAATCCATTTTGCACATTCTTTACAGAGGAACCTTGCTTGTTTTGTCCAAGAATATTTGCTAACCACGGAGATGCAGAGTCGCGGAGTTTTTTCAATTTTTTTCTGTATCTTCGTGCCTCCGTGTTCAACTTTTTTGGTTTCGGCTTGTCCGAGTTAGGGTTGTGATGAAAAATTAAAGCGGCTCAAACCTTGCGGTGAAGTGTCTCAACAACTCAGGCGCGTATGTAAATTTATAGCCGCGAACTGAATCAGCCCGTGATTTGATTCTCGCCGCGCAATCAGCCACATAGTCCATGTGACTTTGGGTGTAGGTGCGGCGCGGGATGGCGAGTCGCAAAAGCTCCAGCTTGGGAAATATCATTTTGCCAGAATCAGGATCGGGGTATGCAAACATGACCGAGCCGATTTCCACTCCGCGAATTGCGCCTTCGCGATACAGTTCAACGCACAGCGCCTGCCCGGGAAATTCTCCCTGTGGAATGTGTGGCAAGACAGATGCGGCATCGAGATAAACGGCATGTCCGCCAGCGGGCTGGATGGTGGGAATGCCTGATTCGTTTAAGCGATTTGCAAGATAAGCAGTTTGCGAGATACGCGATGCGAGATACGATTCGTCCAGCCCTTCATATAAACCAACGGCCATCGCGTCGAGGTCGCGGCCAGCGAGTCCGCCGTAGGTGGGGAAGCCCTCACGCAGGATCAATTCATTTTTTACATTCTGGAAAAGCGCTTCATCATTCAAACACAGCAGACCGCCGATGTTGACAATCGCATCCTTCTTGGCGCTCATCGTCATACCGTCAGCCAGCGCATACATCTCGCGCGCAATGTCGATCACTGATTTATTTTCATAGCCCTTCTCGCGCAATTTGATGAAGTACGCATTCTCGGCATAGCGCGCGGAATCGATGAAGAATGGGATTTGATGCTCGCGATAGACAGCCGCAACCGCTTTGAGATTTTCCATCGAAACGGGCTGACCGCCTCCCGCGTTGTTTGTGACTGTTACCATTCCGAAGGGGATTTTCTCAACCCCGACCTTTTGAATGAAGGCGCGCAGTTTTGCGATATCCATATTGCCTTTGAACGGATGTGGATTGTTGATGTCGAAGGCTTCTTCGATCACAAGATTGGTCGGGCGTCCGCCGCGCGCGCGGATGTTGGCATCGGTGGTGTCGAAGTGCATATTGCTTGGGACATACATCCCAGGCTTCACCAAACACGCGGACAAAATATTCTCAGCCGCGCGTCCCTGATGGGTGGGGACAAAATACTTGAATCCAAAAATATCCTCGACAGCCGCTTTCAAACGGTGGAACGAGCGCGCTCCCGCATATGACTCATCGCCGCGCATGATGGCTGCCCATTGCTCGGAACTCATCGCGCCTGTGCCTGAGTCGGTCAACAGGTCAATGAACATGTCTTCGGCTTTCATCGAGAACAGGTTATAGCCCGCCTCTTTCAGCGCGGACTCGCGCTCGGCTGGTGAGATCAGGCGGATTGATTCAACTACTTTGATTCGAAATGGTTCGGGGGGATAGGGATGTGTCATTTGGTCTCCTGAGATTTGAGTATGCGTCAAATTTTGGGTAGCGAGCCTGACGCGCGTCGCGCGTCATTCGGTCTCCAATGACGGGGTGATTTTACAACCAATCTCGCTTTAAAACAAAAACTCCAGGGTCTTGCAAACCTCGGAGAGTTGAGCTTATTACTTGAGCTTACTTTATTTGTTTATGTCGTTGCGAGGAGGGCGAAGCCCAACGAAGCAACCTCCTCGTAATTTGGGGATTGCTTCGGGCGAAGAACAAGTGCGCCCTCGCAACGACATGGTTCGGCGGTGGGTGTAGGAAATTATATTTTTACGAACCCTTACGGTGTTCAACCAAGTCAAGGCATATGGAACTGAGTAAGACTTTTATGTTTTCAGGAAAATTTCTTGAATTAAGGGATAAGAGGATTTGTATCGCTCTCTCGTTTTTCAGGGTAGGTTCTCGAAGTAATAAATTTGGAACCGAACCCTTTCAGCACGGTCTCCAAAACAGGCAGGAAGTTTGCGACTCGCTTTGCACGGATGATCCAATCTCACAGGGGTTCGAACTTTTTCCAGCCGCCTGCATAGGCGATATGTCTAAGCTGGTCAGCCATTCCCTTATGAGCTTGGGAAGATTGGATGATACTGTCCCAGCGGTAAAACTCACGATATGCGCGCCAGTAGCCAGCTTCCAGATTTTCAGCCGTTAAACGGTTGGGACGGAAAACGGTATGCCGTGTGTCATACAGATCCCAATTGGAGTTTGTGATGCGCCCCTCTGCCTGCATTCTTTGATGAAGCGCAGTTCCAGGATAGGGCGTCAAAATGTGGAAGGTTGCCGTCTCTATCCCTTGTTTGATCGCCCACTCCACAGTCCGCTCGAAGATGCTGTCGTCATCATCATCCATGCCGAAGACAAAGCTGGCGTTCACCATGACGCCCAGATCATGCAGGCGCTTGATGACGGCTGCATAGTCACGATTGAGATTCTGATATTTGTGTTGTTGAGCCAGATTTGTGGGGCTGAGCGTTTCGAATCCGACGAAGAGACTCCTCAGTCCGCTGGTCACTGCTTTTTCGAGCAGACCAGGCCTCAGGGCGGATTGAACCGTCCCCGCAGCCTGCCACAGCCGTCCCATGCCGGTCATCCCATCGAAAAGATTTCCCGCGAAGTGCGGATTTCCAAAGAGATGGTCATCCAGAAAATATAGATGCTTTCCAGGCAGGCTGTCGATTTCCGCCAGCGCCCTGTCTGTGGCGAGCGTATAAAAGGATTTGCCGCCTGCGAAGAACGCTTCCTTATAACAAAAATCGCAGACATGCGGACAACCCCGCGAAACGACGATTGAGTTCGGAACGAGATACAGGTTTCGTTTGATCAGGTCGCGGCGTGGAAACGGTAAATCGAGCAGAGTGCGGGTTTTAGAGTCGTATCTTTTCTTAGGTTGTTTGGCTTTGAAGTCGCGCAGAAAAGCGGGCCAAATATCCTCGCCCGGGCCGGTGAAGATCGTATCCGCGTAAGGGGCGGCTTCTTCAGGCAGAGAGGTGACGTGCAGCCCGCCGAGACAAACGTAGATTCCCTTTGCGCGATAATGGTCAGCGATTTGGTATGCGCGATATGCCGAGGTAATATAAACCTGAATGACCACCAGGTCGGGTACATCATTCAACTCCAGAGTTTCAACGTGTTCATCCTGAACAATGATGTCATCCGTCTCATCGAGATACGATGCCAGAGTAGCCAGCCCAAGCGGAGGAAATAGTGAATACTTGATTGGCCTCCAAAATGGACTCTTGGCTTCAGTCAAGGCGGGCAGGATCATTTTGACTTTCATTGTTATTCTCCTTTGGTTAAAAAGATACTTTCATTCACGGGTGGGAGTATCCTGGGAATATGTTTCAAATCACGCCAAAGAACTGTCAAAGCATGTCAGTTTCTACCAATTATTAATTTACCTTACGCAGTCCAGCCTGTAGCGCGACATTTATGTCGCCCATTTTGCGAGACTGCGAAGCGTCTCGCGTTCCCGCGTAAGGTGAGCTATTAACTGATGTTACGCACTTGACCTAAAAGTTGATGTCGTTGCGAGCCGCGCTCTTGGTTTTCGCGGCGAAGCAATCTCCTAGTCGGCAGGGGGATTGCTTCGGACAAAGAACAAGGGCGTCCTCGCAAAAACATGCCGCTACTGCGTAACATCAGTTATTAACTTACCTTACGCAGTGTTGTTCTGAGCGGAGGGTCTCTGAGATAGTTGTAGAGACCCTCACCGCACTGGCGCGCGGCGCACACTTGCCCTGGCGGGCAGTGCCGGGGAGTGTCGCTGTCGCTCAAGGCGACAGGCTTTAAAACAATGCCAGATATAAAAAACAAGAACGTGCATTTAGGCACGTTCTTGTTTTGCTTGCAGAAATTGTTTTCAGTCTAAAAAGCCGCTATCGCCTTTTGCCTGTCGTCATAATACTCAAGATACATATCAAAGCCCGTCGACATGAAAACTGTTTTGGATTGCTCTGTAAGATTGAGCAGTTTGATATACGGGGATTTATACGTGCCGGCGCTGATACCCTTTTTCATCTCTTCTTCGTTGAGCGTGGCATCTGGATGAATGGCGTTTAAATCTTTAAAGATTTTGTGGATGGCGCGCAAGCCCGCGCTGCTCACATAGGGCGCGTGAGCCAGGTCAACGAGAATGTGGCGTGCTCCATTCTTGATCAATTCTGCAGCTTTGGATTGGAACACACTGTAGGTCGCTGAATCAAGATCGCCATCAATGTGCATGATCGTGACTGGAACACGGCCGTTTTCGGTTGACACCTTAATTTCCATCGTATTCTCCTTATCACCAAGTTGACTTTTTGTATTATACAATATTGACAGTAATTATCCAATACCCTTAAAACCATGCGCTTTATCCTCCCGTTGTTGGAAAGTTGAGTTTACTGGCAAAATCCTTTCCCCGGGGGGTATAATCGGAAAAATTAATGGCACGACCTTAAAAATAGCTCGTCAAAATTCAGCCAAAGGATAAGCATGTGACAACTCTTTTCTTTGCAACAGACGTTCACGGGTCGGATATTTGCTGGAGTAAGTTTCTAAACGCGGGGAAATTCTATAACGCCGATAAATTAATTCTCGGCGGCGACATGACGGGCAAGGCAGTTATCCCGTTTGTACATCAGGGTGGAAAAAATTACCGCATCACTTTGCTTGAACAGGTGTTTGAAGCTACGAACGAAGATGAACTCGCCGACCTCACCAGGCGCGTTCGCAGCCGCGGTTACTATCCCTACATAACCAATCCAGATGAAATTGCCGAACTTGAGAAAAATCCCGACCGTATCAGTGAAATATTTATGACTGAAGTTTTGAAGGTCGTTCAGCAATGGATGGATCTTGCGGATAAAAAACTCGATGGCACCGACATGAAAGTTTACTGCTCACCGGGCAATGATGATGCGGATGAAGTGGACGCGGTCATTCGCTCCAGCCGACGCGTGATCCTGGTCGAGGGGCAGGTGACTCAGCTGGATGATCACCACGAAATGATCGCCTCAGGTTGGAGCAACCGCACCCCCTGGGACACGCACCGTGAAGAGGACGAAGACCAGCTTGCAGTTAGGTATGAAGCGATGACCCGTCAGCTTAAAGATCCGCATAATGCCATCTTCAATATCCATGTACCTCCATATAAATCCAATCTCGATGAAGCGCCGGAGTTGGATAAGGATTTGCGTCCCGTGCTGGCGGGTAATTCGATGAAGCCTGTCGGGTCAACTGCATTGCGTGAGTCAATTGAAAAGGTTCAGCCTTTGCTTGGCCTGCATGGACACATCCACGAAGGGCGCGGAACATCGCGCATTGGAAAGACACTCTGCATTAATCCGGGCTCGATGTATGAGCAGGGAACTTTGCTCGGCACCATTGTGAGACTT
>JACRBH010000106.1 GCA_016234535.1 Chloroflexota bacterium | reverse complement strand
GACATCTGGGTCGTCGGACTGGACCAAGCCGGGGCGGAGATCGAAGCGGGATCACGTCACCTGAAAGGCGCATTGGGACTCGTCGTCGGCTCGGAGGGCGAAGGGCTGCATGATCTCGTCCGAAAGAAATGCGACATCGTTTTGAAGCTCCCCATGAAAGGCAAGATCGAATCCCTCAATGCCGCCGTCGCGGGGTCGGTGGCTTTGTATCTGGCGTATTTATCCAGAAAATAATGTCGTTGCGAGGGCGATGCACTTTCGCCCGAAGCAATCTCCTATTAAGAAGAAGATTGCTTCGTCGGGAAGAACAAGTGCCCTCCTCGCAACGACATAATCCATAGGAGAACCCATGCCTCAAGCAACCTATCATTTTCCAAAAGGCTTTTTATGGGGGACGGCTTCCGCCGCGCATCAGGTGGAAGGTAATAACACAAACAACAATTGGTGGAAGTGGGAGCAGGACGGTCATACCGACGGGACGGCTGGTCTGGCCGCCGATTGGTGGGGCGGCCGCTGGCGGGAGGACTTCGACCGCGCCGCCGAAACTAGTCAGAACGCGCACCGCCTGTCGGTGGAGTGGAGCCGCATCCAGCCCACGCCCGATACCTGGGATGAGGAAGCCCTCGAAAAATATCGCGCCATGCTGCGCGGACTCAAAGAACGCGGCATCACGCCGATGGTCACCCTGCATCACTTCACCGATCCGCTGTGGCTCTCAGAACGAAACGGATGGGAAACAAGCGATGTGGTTCCCTTGTTCGAAAAGTTCGTCCGCAAGACGGTGGACGCGCTGAAAGAGTATTGCACGCTCTGGTGTACGATCAATGAACCGACCGGCTATGCCTTGAATGGATATGTCGCCGGCAGTATCGACTCGTTCCCGCCTGGAAAGAACAACCTGAAACTTGCCATGCAGGTGCAGGCCAATCTCATTCGCGGACATGCCGCCGCCTATCGCGCCATCCACATGCTTCAACCGGAAGCGCGGGTAGGCTTCGCTCATCATTATCGTTCCATCGCGCCGCGTCGCACCTGGTCACCGCTGGATAAATGGGCGGCGAATAACTTCTTCAGTGGAATCAACCTCGGCTTTCCCTCGGCGCTGGCGGAGGGTGTTATGAGATCGCCCATCGGTTCCATGCGAATTCCAGAAGCCAAAGGCACGCAGGATTATTTCGGTTTCAATTATTACACGCGGGAATATGTCACGTTTGATTTGCGAAAACCTGGCGTTCTTTTTGGGCGTAACTTCTACCGAAAAGACGCGGAACTAAGCGATGACGGTTTCCTTGCCAACGAACCAGATGGAATGTTCGAAGGCTTGAAATGGATCGTGCGCATGTTCCCAAACCTGCCCATCCTCGTCAGTGAAAACGGCGTCAACTCTGCAGACGATGCCATCCGTCCGCGTTACATTGCGCAGCATATCCACCAGATGTGGCGCGCGGTCAATTTCAACTGGCCCATCAAGGGATATTTCCACTGGTCACTGGTGGATAACTTTGAATGGAGCTTCGCCTGGAAATATCGCTTCGGCCTGTGGGGGCTTGATACGGATACCCAAAAAAGAATCCGCCGCCCCAGCGTGGACTTCTACGCCGAGATCTGTAAAGAAAACGGCATCTCCTCCGAGATGGTACAGAAGTATTGCCCTGAGGTGTTTGATAAGATTTTCCCTTCTTAATTTGATGTCATTGCGAGGAGGGTGCTTTTCCCAACGAAGCAATCTCCTGTTAATTGGGAGGTTGCTTCGGGCGAAGAACAGGATCGTCCTCGCAACGACATAGTATAAAAGGCTCAAAAATGAAATTAAGAATTACGCTATTGGCGCTGGCGGCAACTCTGCTTGCAGCTCATTTCCTGCGGACTTCCTCCATCATTCCCATGTTAATAAGCCTTGCAGTGCCTTTTATCTTGCTCATCAAAAAACGCTGGACTCTGTTAACCGTTCAGGCGCTGACATTTGTCGCTGCAATCATCTGGCTGTTTACGTTGAATGGCATCATTCAGCAGCGAATTCAAGATGGCCGCTCGTGGACGGCGTCCGCGGTTATTTTAGGGGTGGTGGCAGGTTATACGCTTCTGACAGGCTGGCTATTGGAAAGCCCGGTGGTGAAGGAAAAATATCGACAGGCAAATATAAATGCAAGAGTGACAGGCCAAATGTCAGGAGATGATGCGGGATGTCGTGACAATTGTCACTGAAAGGAATGAAAAGTCCGCTGTTATAATCCGTCAAAATTCCCAAAGGAGAAAGTCAAATGGCTTATACACAGGTAACAGTCCCCGCAGGCGGGGCAAAGATCACAATTGAAAACGGGAAGTTGAATGTTCCCAATAACCCGATCATCCCGTTCGTTGAAGGTGACGGCACCGGCCGCGATATCTGGCGCGCCTCTGTGCGCGTGTTCGATGCGGCGGTGGAGAAGGCATACGGCGGCACACGCAAGATCCATTGGATGGAAGTGTACGCGGGCGAGAAGCCTTTCAAGATGTTCCAGAACTGGCTGCCCGATGAGACAGTTGAGGCATTCAAGGAATTTTTAGTTGGTATCAAAGGCCCGCTGACCACCCCCATCGGCGGCGGCATTCGTTCCTTGAATGTGGCTCTTCGCAAATTGCTTGACCTGTATGTCTGTCAGCGCCCTGTGCGTTGGTATACCGGCGTGCCTTCTCCTGTGAAGCACCCCGAGCACGTGGACATGGTCATTTTCCGCGAGAACACCGAAGATATTTATACCGGTATTGAATTCCAATTTGGCACCGAAGATAACGCCAAGTTCATGAAATCCTTCAAGGAAAACTTCCCGAAGGAATATGCCAAGATGCGCTTCCCCGAGACAGCCGGCATCGGCATCAAGCCTGTTTCCGTGGAAGGCACTGAGCGCCTCGTGCGCGCTGCCATTCAATGGGCGCTGGATAATAAACGCAAGAGTGTGAACTTCGTTCATAAGGGCAACATCATGAAGTTCACCGAAGGCGCATTCAAGGATTGGGGTTATGCGCTTGCCAAACGTGAGTTCCGAAATGAAATCGTCACCGAGCGCGAGACTTGGATTCTAGGCAATAAAGAAGCAAAAGCTGACTTGAGCATTGAAGACAATGCCAAGATGATCGACCCTGGCTTTGACATGATGAGCCCTGCGCAGCAGAACGACATCAAAGGCGAAGTGGAAGAAGCCATGAAGTTATGGGACACGCATGGCGAAGGCAAATGGAAGAAGATGTTGCTCATCAAAGACTCCATCGCCGATGTAAGCTTGCAATTCACACTCATCCGCCCGAAGGATTACGATGTGATCGCCACCTTGAATCTCAACGGTGACTATCTCTCCGATGCTTTGGCTGCGCAAGTCGGTGGTATTGGAATCGCTCCCGGAGCGAACATCAACTATGTGACTGGTCACGCCATCTTTGAAGCAACTCACGGCACCGCGCCCAAGTATGCCGATCTGGATAAGGTCAATCCCGGCTCGGTCATCCTCTCCGGTGAGATGATGTTCCGCTACATGGGCTGGGGCGAAGTTGCCGACCTGATCGTCAAAGGTATGGAAGGCGCAGTCGAGGCCAAGACCGTCACTTATGACTTTGCACGTTTGATGCACGGCGCAACTGAAGTCAAATGCTCCGAG
>JACRBH010000104.1 GCA_016234535.1 Chloroflexota bacterium | reverse complement strand
CTGGGGCGAAGTTGCCGACCTGATCGTCAAAGGTATGGAAGGCGCAGTCGAGGCCAAGACCGTCACTTATGACTTTGCACGTTTGATGCACGGCGCAACTGAAGTCAAATGCTCCGAGTTTGGTGACGCGATCATCAAGCACATGGCGTAAGTCCGAAAATTCTTAAATCAAAAAGGTCGGGACTTTTCAGTCCCGACCTTTTTGATTTGAATTCAGGAAGGAATTCCCTGACGATTGGAAAAAAGTGCAAATCCCATCCCTATGATCGCAATACCCACCGGTATCGCAGCATATCGTTGGATCGCATGTGGAAGCAATGCTGCTGCAGGTGTGGCTACAGCGGCAGCAGCAAGTAATGCGCCTGTCCAACGCGGTAGAACACGGGCGCGGAATGTGGCAATTCCAAAGATTAGATTGCCGAGGACGTAGGTTATGCCTACCAACCCGTAGATGGCTGGTAATGCCCCAATGTTCATTGTGCCGGGGAAGCCGTTCACAATTCCCAGAAGACTTTCCACATATTCTGGCGTTGAGGTTGCCAGAACTGGCAGGATAAATGCTTCGGTGAAAATAAAAGCTGTCTGCAATGCCCAGGAGAGCCCCAGCATGAGGTAGCCCGTTAAGCCAAGCCCGCCTGTTTCCTCTATTTGCCTTGCATAAATGCTTGTTATGCCAAGCAGAAAAAGCAGGCACATGAGTAACTTGACCGGCATGATGAGCGCCCATGCGGTTGTTGTGACAGACGGGAGAAAATCCGGCGGGTGAATTGGTTGAATGCCCGCATAAATGATCCCTGCCAGCATGGCTGCCAGCCCGCTCCAGCGGATAAGTTTTTTTGTTGATATCTTGTTCGTCATTGGTATCATCTCTTTTATGGAATTTAAATTTTTTCGGGAATTAGCTGAATAGCAGTGTCAGCATGATAGGTGCAAACGATGCTTGCGTGTTTGCCAGAGCCATTATCATTAGCAACAAGGTAACGGGAACGGCTAGCATCCCTATTGCGATGAGGGCTTTTTCTGCCAGACCCCACCTTGCCGCACTTGACCGTGAAATTTCTATCAGTTTTTTCCATATTCGTGCCGTTAAAACAGCGAATATGACCAGCAAAATGCTGCAGATGATTGCTTTTGGTTGTTGCCATGAGAGTCGGTCGCGTACTTCATTTTGTAAAATAGATGGAATATATGCACTACCTGACCTTGCCCAAATATTTACTGCTTGGTAAAGGACAGCTTTTTGCGTGCCTGCTTGTGGTGTGCCGAGGTCAGGGATGGATTGGGCAAAGCCCTCTTGCGGGTTCAACACATTGCTTAGATTTGCCGCCACAATCAAAAACATAAATAACGCGATGAGGGTGCTTATCAGCCCAAAACTAAAATATGTTTTTTTCTCAAATGTCCAACCGTGGCTTCCAGCCATTTGTGTTCTTTTAAACTGCCGCCAAAAATACACGCTTAATACTATGAGCAAGAGCGTAAAAATGCCCCCCTCAATAAAAAGTACGGCGTGATAATTGGTGTAATCGAGCAATAGCGTCTTATAGGCAGGGTTGGAGAGTGCGTCAGATTGTGCCAGGTTATAGAGGGTGTTTTGTAGGGTATCGCTGTTCATAATAAGGCTCACTGAGCTGAAATAGCCGCTGTATTGAATCCCTTTGTGAACAACCAGACTGGCATAATAATGATTTCCCAGATGGCGACGGGAACAGCCAGAATCGACCCGGGACCACCAGGTGTGGGATCAAGAAGCCCAAACAGACCGATAATGGCGGCTGGCAATAACAGGGCGTATCCGATAATGCCGAAAACGGAGATAAAACGCGGAACCAGTCTCATTTGATACAGCATCGACGTAAGGATCACACCGCCCAAACCGAGGAAAACCAATTGCAGGATGTTCAGGAACCAATTTTCTGCCTGCTTGAGGATTGAGCCGATCGCTTGAAACGAGGTGATGTCCGCTGCCCCTGCCTGGATAAATTCACGGCTTAACGGGATGAGCAGCATGGCAAAGAATACGCCAACGATCATTAATAAGGATTCGAACATTCTCATACTTAAATACCCAAGCGCCATGCTTTCGCTCTGCTTCTTTAAGATCGGAAACATCAGAAGCCCGATAAATACGATCCCAATATCATTGATCATCCAGCCAAGCATTCCACTGGTGATGGTCATGCTTTTGGGAAAGACAATCGTCAGGTAATTGGGGGCATTGATAATGGGGTTGATCAAAATTGCGCCGCCTATGGCGCCCGCAGCTGTGACGATCCACAGCGAAGCCACAAGTATTTCCGTTTTACGATAAGACATGGTTGAAATCATTTTTTCCTGTTCCTTTTTATTGAATTCATAAATCCAAGATTACACATCCCCGGGATGATAGGAGAAAACCTCTTCCAAGGGCACTCCGAAAATGTGTGCGATACGAAAAGCCAATTCCAATGATGGGGAATATTTATCCTGTTCCATGGCGATGATCGTCTGACGCGTCACTCCGGCTTTTTCAGCCAATTGCTGCTGGGTCATCTCATCCCGAAAAAAGCGCAGCTTCCGAATGTTGTTGCTGATCCCGCCTTTTTGCATTTTAGAAGCCTTTCCGATAAAGAGTGAGCCGCCAGATATCCGCCGCAACTTGCGCAAGAATTCCGAAGAAGATCAAGAAGCTGAATATAACCAGCGGCGGTTGACCAAAAACGAAAGTCAACATGGACAGCGCAACACCGATCGATGAGAAGGTGTAAGCCACACGCGTTCCTTTCAGGTCAATGATGTGGTCGCGCTCGTCTTGAATATCTTCGATCTTTGGATCCTCCTTCGTGCGGATATTATGAACAATGCCGCCTGCAATGTGGGTCAAGATGGTTACGAGAATCGTCCCTGCCACCGCGAGCAAAGCAATGATCCCCCACAGCCGAAACAGGTTTGTTGGGTTGAAATTTCCGGTCTGAAACAACTGCAAAACCCTGACCAGATAAAACCCGAGGATGAGGGTGAAGGTGGATAATGAAACAGCGATATTTTTCTCTTGAAATGACATTTTTACCTCTTTTTGAATATGTTTACTTTATGCTACATATAGTAATATAATTCATACTAAATGTCAAGTATTTTTTACTTCAATTGACGGCTATCTTTGAGGCCACGCACGGGACCGCCCCGAAATATGCCGACCTCGATAAAGTGAATCCCGGTTCGGTCATCCTCTCCGGCGAGATGATGTTCCGCTACATGGGCTGGGGCGAAGTTGCCGACCTGATCGTCAAAGGTATGGAAGGCGCAGTCGAGGCCAAGACCGTCACTTATGACTTTGCACGTTTGATGCACGGCGCAACTGAAGTCAAATGCTCCGAG
>JACRBH010000108.1 GCA_016234535.1 Chloroflexota bacterium | reverse complement strand
TCGGGGCGGATGGACGCGTTATCTCCTATGAACAGAAACAGGATAATCAGAATCTTGCCCGCAAGAATTTGGAACGGGTCGGTCTCGCTTCGCGCGTGGACTTCAAGCTGCGCGACATCCAATTGGGTTTCGACGAAACTGACGCAGACGCCTTCTTCCTCGATGTGCAAAATCCGTATGACTACATTTCACAGGTTCGCGCCGTACTCAAGCCCGGCGGATTCTTTGGGACTTTGATCCCTACTTTCAATCAGGTTGAAAAAACATTGACCGCACTCAAGAAAAATAGTTTTGCATTTGTCGAAGTCTGCGAGATCATGCTCCGTCATTACAAATCCGACCCGGCCCGCATCCGTCCGACGGACCGCATGGTGGCGCACACCGGCTATTTGGTCTTCGCCAGAAGGATCGAACCTTCCACCGATCCGCGTGGATTGGAACTCATGAATGAAGTTAATATTGAAAACTAAAGGATTGCGGATTTTAATCCGCAATTTACAAGATAAGCGGACTGAAGTCTGCACTCCAACAAAATAAGAAGGAGATTTATTATGTTCCGTCGTCGTGGTGGATTTGGTCCTGGTCGTGGCAAGTCTTTCCCGGAGATTCCCCCTCCAGCGCTTAGACGCGCGCAGGGGTTTATGGAAACTGGAAACTATCTACAGGCTCTGCAGATCTTTGAACAACTTGCGCATCGTTCTGAACAAAACTTCCCGGAACGGTCTCCTTTTCTTTTCTTGCAAGCCGGCCGCGCGGCAATCCTAAGCGGTCAGACAAAGACCGGCGTTGCTCACATTCGCCGCGGACTGACCATCTTTGCTTCACAGGGACGCATCCCGCGCATGAGGGCGTTTGGTCAACGCGCAATCGATGAACTCCGGGCGCGGGGGTTGAATGCCGAAGCAGAGGAAATCGCAAGTTTGTTAGATACGAATGCCCCGCAGGAAATTCCAACCTCCCCTACTCCGGCAAAGAAACCCATCCTCCCAACACACTGCCCATCCTGCGGCGGAGCGGTTCGGCCCGATGAAATCGAATGGCTGGATAATGTCACTGCTGAGTGCGCATATTGTGGAAGCCCAGTGCGCAAGGAAAATTAACTTACCTAATGTGCGACTCTTTTCGAGAATCGGTTTTTTGGACGCTGAAAAACGCTGATTTCGCTGATTTGACAAGAAAAATCTGCGTTTTTCTGCGTTCTTCAGCGTCCCGCAAAGGTCAAAACAGGAGTTGCGCATTAGGTTAACTTATCTGATACCGCGACATTTATGTCGCCTTATAAGCAAAGCGACATAAATGTCGCGGTACGCTAACTATGAATCTAACCGAAGACTACATTTTCCAAAAACTGCTTGCAGCCCAGCATAACTCTCCTGACTCGGATGGTTATGCTGAGATTCCTGTCAAGCCAGATACACGCCTAAAAAATGCGGCGGTACTGGTGCCGCTTACCTATGTGATCAATGAATGGCACTTGCTCTTCACGCGCCGCACGGACCGTGTCGAATCGCATAAGGGACAGGTATCCTTCCCGGGCGGCGCATCCGATGAAGGTGAGGCCACACCCGAAGAAACCGCCTTGCGTGAGGCTGAGGAAGAAATCGGCATGAAGCCCGGGGATGTAAAAGTCCTCGGGAGACTCAGCCAGTTGATAACAGTCAGCAGCTACCGGGTAAGTCCGATCGTGGGCGTCATTCCATATCCATACGCTTTTAAAGTGGGGGGGTTCGAAGTGGAGCGCGTGTTCACAATCCCCTTATCATGGCTGGCAACTCGAAGTAATTACTGGGAATTTTCCCTGCGCGAATCGGACCGGTCACTGATCGCATATCATCCTTATGACGGTGAATTGCTCTGGGGCGCTACCGCAAGAATGACCGTGAATTTTCTGAAGATACTGGAAATATTAACGTAAAAACCCGCCATCGAAATGATGACGGGTTTTTTGTACTCACAAAATTTACTTCTTGGCGGCGGGAGCGCCTTCTTCTTCCTTCTTGCCACGTTCCACGCTAAGATCGGGAGCGGCAACTTCAGCGCCAGGAGCGGCAACGGCGGCGACATCAGCGGCTTCTTCCTTGACGAGAGTGGCGACGATCACGACATCATCGGGGTCATCCAGCACGACGATATTCTCAGGGAGAGTAATATCACGCACATGAATGTTATTACCGATCTCCTTAAGGGAGGAAATATCAACGGTAATGCGTTCGGGCAGGTCGGTGGGTAAACACTCCACTTCGAGAGCTTCCATACGATGCACGAGCACGGCGCTGTAATCCTTCACGGCAGATGAAACGCCCACAAAAGTGAGGCGAACGTCGGTGCGGATCTTTTCAGTAAGATCGAGCGCAAGGAAATCCACATGGGTGAGAACGCCCTTGATGAAATTGCGCTGCTTCTCGCGCACAATGGCTGTATATTCTTCGCCATTCACATCGATCGTCACAAGCGTGGATGACGTCAACTTGGCGAATGCAAGTTCAGCGGTATGGGCATCAAGCGAAATCGAAATCGGCTGATCCACATGACGGCCATAGATTACGGCTGGCAATTGACCAGCCCGGCGCAGGGCTTTCACCTGTTTGCCAGTGACATCACGTTTGGCAGCTTTTAGTACAACTTTTTCCATCGTTACTCCTCGGGCGCCTCTCACCGCGATCGCGCGGTTACCTTCACCCTATGAAATGAATTTCTGAAAAGCGGCAATCGCCGCTGAACATTCAAATTATTTTTTACCGAACAACATGCGTCCCAATAACAACATGATGCCCGCAAACAAACCGCCGACCAGGCCTGCGATCAATGCGCCGCGTGTATCGATGACCGTCGTCACATTGCCTTCCACTTTATTGGACAACAAAATGATCGACTCGATTTTCTCGCCGCGGACTTCGCGTCCGACTACAACGCCGGCATAGGCGTTACCGAACTCGACGCTTCGCGCTACGACCACGCCTGCCTGCCCATTAAGTGACACATTCTCAGCCCGGACAGCCGCCGCCCCACTTTGCAGCATGGTCACATCTTCAGCATGCACCAACCCAAGCGCGGATTGTCTGGTATTCACATTGGTCGCGTTCGCTTCCAATGCCAGGCTTTGACTCAATTCCAAATCCTCGGCATGAATGACCTGCGCATCGCTCTGATGCATCCGCACCAGTTCAGCCTTCACGTTCTCCACGTCTACATGAGAGAGATTGGTCACTTGCGGCCGATCATTTTCAGAGATCAAATTTTGTTCGGTCATGGTTTGCCTTTGGCATTTGGCAGAAAATCGCGTCCCCTCACGGAGACGCTGGCCGTATAACGGACTGCATTGTATACGCGGGGTGATGTTTCGTCAAGGAAAATCCTGTCGGGCCATGGACAATGGGCGGTGATTTACCGTCCACTCCGCATCGCCTTCTCCACCTTCGTCGAATTCTCATCCCCCCGCCCCTCCAACTCGCGGACAATATTCCCGTGATCCGCATCATTTCGATTTTGGCTGAGTTTATATGCCGCGTCAATTCGCGCCACATCCACGGCAAAACCGACTACGCCGTTCATCTCCTTCTGCACAAAATCCTGTGGTAATCCTTCAAGGCTATACGAATCTGACTCTTCGTGATTTTTTACCAACCGACTGAGCAGGGAATACAGCTCCTCCCCTTCCACCACGCGGACTTTTCCATATAGATGCACCATCATGTAGTTCCACGTTGGCACATTGACGTGTCCATACCAGCGCGGCGAGATATATGTGTGCGCGCCCTGAAAGATCAGCAAAACTTCCTGCTCACCAAAACCCTTCCACTGCGGGTTGGCGCGGGACATGTGGCTATAAATAGTCAATGCGCCATCTTCGGCTTCGAGCACTTCCACAGGCAAGTGAGTCGCGATAGGCTTTTCTCCTTCATAGGTTACGAGTGCGGGGAAATTGTTTGCGCGCAGGAATTCTAAAATCTTCTCACGGTCTTCTTCTCGATAAAGTTTGGGGATGTACATGAATTACTCCTTTGATTTTCAGAATATAACATACATCAGATTGATAACTCGAACCGAGAATGAAGTACGCTATAATCCGCCCCATCCTATTCAACGGAACAACAATGAAACGCTATCTACTCTTCACAGTCTTCGTCTCTGGCATGACCACGCTCGCCGCAGAACTCGCCGCGGGGCGGCTTATCGGCAATGTCTTCGGCACAAGCAATTTAGTCTGGGCCAGCATCATTGGTCTCATTCTGATTTATCTCACGCTGGGATATTTCCTTGGTGGTAAATGGGCGGATAAAAATCCAACGCCCGGGGCCATGTATCGCATCCTTGCATGGGGAGCATTCACAATTGGCCTCGTCCCCTATATCGCTGGACCAGTTCTCAGGTCCGCTGCGACCGCGTTTGAAGCGTTGAGCGTTGGCATCATGGCAGGCTCCTTTATCGCCGTGCTGATTCTGTTCAGCGTCCCCATCACATTGCTTGGCGCAATCTCTCCATTTGCGATTCGTTTATCAGTGGACGACACTTCAAAGGCAGGTCAGGTCTCTGGACAAATCTATGCCATCTCGACACTCGGTTCATTTATCGGGACGTTCATTCCCACGCTCGTCACCATCCCGACCATTGGAACAAAACTTACGTTCTTTGTCTTTGGGCTATCCCTGTTGATCGTTGCGCTGATCGGCCTGGCAAGATTTGCAAGTCAGCGTGAAATGTTCAAGCTGGTGTGGATGCCTGTCGTGCTTGCGCTGGTCGCCGCGCTATCTGCGGGGCAGTCGCTCAAGAACAGCGCTGGGCAGGTCTATGAAACCGAGTCTGCATACAACTATATTCAGGTGCAGGAAGCGAACGGCTTTACGCTTTTGCGCCTGAACGATGGACAAGGCGTTCACTCCATCTATCATCCCGACACGCTGAACTATGGCGGCCCGTGGGAACAATTTTTGGTCGGCCCGTATTTTTACGCGAACCGCAAACCGCAGGATGTCAAGCGCATGGCGATCATCGGCCTTGCCGCAGGCACAGCCGCGCGTCAGGCTACTGCGGTCTATGGTGACATTGCCATTGACGGTTTTGAACTCGATGAAAAGATCGTCGAGGTCGGCAAAAAATATTTTGGATTGACGCAAAGCGTGCCGAACCTCACAGTCCATATCGGCGACGGGCGCTTGAACCTTGAACGAAGTCCGTATAAATATGACATCATCGCTGTGGATGCCTATCGCCCTCCATACATTCCACCTCACATGACGACTCAGGAATTCTTTACGATCATCGCTTCACACCTGACCGATGACGGGGTACTGACCATCAATGTTGGTTCAGTCCCCGGCGACCGCCGCCTGATAGACGGCCTCGCAACGACAATGGGCACAGTCTTCCCATCCATTCACATCATGGATATTCCCGGCACGCTCAACACCATGATCTTCGCCACCAAACAGCCGACCGTCCGCGAAAATTTCTCCACCAATCTGGTTGCGCTGGCTGCTGACCCAAATGTGAATCCGTTACTGATTACCGCCATGTCATCCACATTTGCAAATATGAAAGATGGCTACCAAACCACCACCGTCTTCACCGACGACCTCGCCCCCATCGAATGGATTGTCAATGACATGGTGGTGAGTTTCGTGCTTCAAGGCGGGCTGGAATTTTTGCAGTAATTACTCCATGTCGTTGCGAGGGCGATGCTCTCCGCCCGAAGCAACCCCCTATGTCGGGGATTGCTTTGCCGCTAAATGCAGAACGCGGCTCGCAATGACGGAATCAACGGAAGCCATGAAACTCACCCTTACAACCACCCTCTCCTACCTCGTCTCCCTTCTCGTTCCCCTTGCCCTCATCGGCACAGCCTTGCGGATTTTACTCAGCCCCATCTTCTTCAACATCGAATATCGAATGCCCTACTTCCCCGCTGACGATTATGGCTTCACCCAGCAAGACCGCTTGCACTGGGCGCCTTTCGCAGTGGAGTATCTTGTCAACAGCGCGGAAATTTCCTATCTCGGCGATTTGAAATTCGAAGATGGAAGTCCGCTTTATAACGAGCGTGAACTCAGTCACATGGCGGACGTAAAGAATGTTGTACGCGGCGCTCTGAACGTTTGGTATATCTCGCTCGCCATCCTCGCATTGCTCGCCATGCTTGCCTGGCGGGGAGATTGGACTAATGAATATATAAATGGTCTACGGCGCGGCGGCATGTGGATGATTGGGCTTGCAGTAACGCTCGGTCTTATCGCCGGGGTTGGTATCGCGGTCAACCCGGATGTATTCGAGAAATTCTTTGTTTTGTTTCACTCCATATTTTTCAAAGGAGATTCCTGGCTCTTCCTCTTTTCAGATACACTGATCCGCCTCTTCCCCATCCGCTTCTGGCAGGATGCAGTTCTATGGGCGGCAATCCTCTCATTGGGCGGCGGGGCTGGGTTGGCGTTTGGACTTAAACGAGCAAACACAATAGAACAGAGTGTATAATTCCATTTAACTTAACATAATGTCGTTGCGAGGAGCGCCCTTGCTCTTGGCGACGAAGCAACCTCCAATTACACAGGAGATTGCTTCGTCGGGAAAACCACCCTCCCCGCAATGACATACAAAGGAACTGACACCATGACCTTATCTTTAGAGAACAAAGTAGCACTCATCACCGGCGGCTCGCGCGGAATTGGCCGCGCCATCGCATTGGAATTTGCGGCGCGCGGCGCAGCGGTTGTGGTCAATTACAACAAGTCACCCGAATCGGCGGAAGAAGTGGTCAAGCAGATTCAAGCCGCAGGTGGGAAAGCCGCCGCCTTTCAAGCCGACGTCTCGGATTTCAAACAGGCCGAATCCCTGGTGAAGTTTGCAGTGGAAACATTCGGCGACTTGAGCATCCTCGTCAACAATGCAGGCATCACACGCGACCAATTAATTATGATGATGCCCGAAGCAGACTGGGATGCCGTCATCGATACCAATTTGAAGAGCACATTCAACTGCTCGAAAGCTGCCGTCAAACACATGCTGCGCAAGCGCGTGGGACGTATTATCAACATGGCGTCTGTAGCCGGTCAAATGGGCAACCCCGGGCAGACGAATTACTCCGCTTCGAAAGCGGGTCAGATCGGATTTACAAAAGCCCTTGCGCGAGAAGTTGCCGCACGTAACATCACAGTCAACGCCATTGCGCCGGGTTTTGTAGACACAGAAATTCTCGATGGCATGACGCCTGAAATTCTCGCCGCCGCGCTCAAAATGGTTCCACTGGCGCGCAAAGGTAAACCCGAAGAGATCGCATATGCCGCCGCATTTCTTGCCTCAGATGAAGCCGCTTATATTACCGGCCAAGTCCTCGGCGTGGATGGCGGCATGGCGATGATGTAAAAAGGAGCAGGAATGACCGAAAACACACAAGGTAAAACAACCGTCTCACCGGATGTTCTCATGACCATTGCGCGTCTTGCCGCATTGGGAGTGCCCGGCGTAAGCCGACTCGCACCCATCTCCGGGGGAGTCAACCGCCTCTTTAAACGAGGAACAGGCGACGGGGTCCGCATTGAAACGGAAGATAACGTCGTCTTTGCTGACCTGCATCTCGTCCTGCAGGAGAATGTAAATATCCGCGAGGTCAGCCGCAACGTTCAGCAGAATGTGGCGCGCGCCATTCAGGAAATGGTCGGCATGGATGTCGGCCACGTCAACATCCATATTGAAGATATTGATTACGCAGACAGCGAGGCCTGAAAGAATGAAACCCCGAACCAGGGCGCGATCCATTGCCCTGCAAGTACTTTACGAAACTGATATCGCGAACAATCACCTTCCAGGCGACGTATTGAGAACGCGCCTGGAGGAAGTTCCACTTGCCGATGATCTTGCCGAATTCGCAAGGAAGATCATCTTCGGGGTGCTGCCCCTCACCCAGGACCTTGATCAATTGATTGCAAGATACGCGCCCGAATGGCCGCTCGACCAGATTGCAGCCATTGACCGCAATATATTACGTATCGCTTTTTGGGAATTTGCAGTATCCCGCGAGACCCCGGTAAAAGTCGCCATCAATGAAGCCGTGGA
>JACRBH010000100.1 GCA_016234535.1 Chloroflexota bacterium | reverse complement strand
TGTATTGTTGGGGAAGCAAAATCCAGTTTTCAATAAAATCGAATTTCAAAATCCATTCAACAAAAAATTAAATGATTCACAAAATCAAGCTGTGTACTTTGCGTTGAGCGCGGAAGATGTCGCCATCATTCATGGCCCGCCAGGGACTGGTAAGACCACTACGCTGATCGAGTTGATGCGCCAGATCGCGCGCAATGGGCAGACTGTGCTGGCGGTGGCGGCGAGCAACTTGGCGGTGGATAATATGCTGGAGCGTTTGGTTGACGCGGGCGAGAACGCCATTCGGCTTGGGCATCCCGCGCGCGTGTCGCCCGCCCTGCGTGAACACACACTCGATGAGCTTGCCGAAGTTCATCCTGATATGAAACTCGCGCGCAAGTTATCTCGCGACGCACATTCATTGCGTAAACAGGCATCGAAATATTTTCGCGTCAAGCCAGACCCCGGCCTCAGGCAATCGCTGCGCGAGGAAGCAAAACAATTGTTGAACGAAGCGCGTCAGATCGAGGACTCGGTAACCGAAAGAATTATCAACAACGCGAAGATCGTTTGCGCCACCGCCACTGGTCTTGATTCTGAAATCTTTGCCCGCCGAAAATTTGATTGGTGCATCATGGATGAAGCCAGTCAGAGTGTGGAACCTTCCGCGTGGATTCCCATTCAATACGCAAATCGACTCGTTCTGGCGGGAGATCATTTCCAGCTTCCGCCCACGGTCATTTCGCCCGAAGCCATTCGCAGCGGTTTCAACATCAGCCTCATGGAGCGCTTGCTCGAAAATCCCAAGGTCGAACTTTCGCGCCTGCTGAATGTGCAATATCGAATGCATCAAGACATTATGAATTTTTCTTCGGATGTCTTCTACGAAGGCAGTCTCCAAGCTGACGAAACGGTCCGCACCGCGCTGTTAGCTGATCTGCCTCAAATAAAATCTTCCCCGCTGACAGATTCCCCCATTCACTTCATCGACACCGCAGGCGCGAGTTATGACGAAGAGCAGGAATCAGACGGTGACAGCAAATTGAATCCGCTGGAAGCAGAGTTGGTGATAAAGAAAGCGCATGAGCTGTTATCTTGCGGATTAACATCAGATCAGATTGCGGTCATCTCCCCCTACTCGGCGCAAGTGAAATACCTGCGTGAAAAACTAAAATATCTCGATCTTGAAATAGACAGCGTGGACGGTTTTCAAGGCCGCGAAAAAGAAGCGGTGATCGTCAGCCTCGTGCGCTCGAACCGCGAAGGTGAAGTCGGCTTCCTGGCCGATACGCGCCGCATGAACGTAGCCCTCACCCGCGCCCGCCGCAAGTTGATTGTCATCGGCGACAGCGCCACGATCACAAGTCACGGGTTTTATAAACGCATGGTGGAGTATTTTGAGGCGATTGGGGCGTATCATTCGGTCTGGGAGGAGTAGTCAAATTTCCTCATAAGGAATCAGGTAAAGGCTTATAGGGGATTTGTCCACATCATTGTTGGAAAAATAGTTCCCGTTCCCAGTTCCTGATTCCCACAGAAATTTGAATCCTTCAACTCCGCGTGCTATGATGGAATTGAAGAAAGGAGTTTGCCATGGAAAAGAAAAATGTTTTCACCAAAATTCTGGCGGTCATCGGAACCATACTGATCTGGCTCCCAGTTTTGGCGCCGATCATCTTGGCTGTGGGTTCCCTAATTCTTGCGGGCATGTTCCGCCTCGACTATCTTATGCCTGCGGAGCTATTTCCAGTCGCATTGCTGGGAGGACTACTCCTCTTTTGGGCCTCACTGCGCGCGCACTCGCATCGTAAACTGATCGGCTGGGGGCTATTAATTGCTGTCATCCTGTTGTTCGGTGGGCAGGGACTGGCCGTTGTCACCGGGCTGGCGTCGGGTGAAACCGAACCAACTCCCCTGCTCGTGGCACTCGTCCTGACTCCGATCATAATTTACGCACTGGCGCTTGCGGCAGTTGGCGTGGGCGGCGTGCAATTGTCACGCGATCTATTCAAGCACCCTGTCGTTCGTGAGTGAAACCCATCCATACTGAACACGGGAACAAATTGCGCTTTCCCTGGCTCCACCCATCAGTACTCACCTTACGCAAAAAAAAATGGACTGCGGACTTTAGTCCGCCTCTTGCCGAAAACGCGGACTAAAGTCCGCAGTCCGAACAAAAAACTGGCTCCTTGAAGAAAACTGCGCAAGGTAAGTAAAGCAATCAAAAGTCCCCGCCAACTGGCGGGGACTTTTGATTATTCCAACTCCCTCCAAAAATTATGGCCCGGTAATTTTGATCTTATCTGCAAACACTGTAAACGTGGTCTTGTCAGGACCTGTGATACAAGCGGGTCCACCCGATGCTGTGCTTGGCTTCTTAGGGTCGTTGATGTACGCAAAGGCGGAGTAGCATCCGTACGGTAATTCATTCACAACCGATACTGACTGCGACGGAGCAATCACATAGGATACAAATCCGCATTGACCAAATTTATTTTTTGAAAGATATAGCGAAACTGTAATGGACGCCTTGGTGGTATTTTTAATTAAGACACTCGCTCCATTGTCCACCTTGCCAGCATCGGGAGCGGCCACAGGGTTGGAAAACAGCGGCCCGTTGCAAGGATCAACAAGCGGAGTTGGCGAAACCTCAATTGTCGAAATTGGGGTTTCTGTTGAAGTTGGCAAAGGTGTTTCGCTCGGTACAGGAGTATTGGTCAATGTGGATGTGGGCGGAATGGCAGACATCATTCCGACGATCATCGTGCTCACAAGCGCGGTTTCAGAAGCCTGTATTTGAACATCGGCGGCGGGACTGCAGGCGGTAAGTGTCAGCGCCAGGGCGATCATGATAAAGATATTATGCTTCAATCTTTCTCTCCATTTTTTCTTCTCTTACACAAGCCAGCAACACAACAAATTATACAGGTATCGTGAAGAAAAACGAACTCCCCACACCCGCCGTGCTCTCGAACCATGTCTCGCCATCGTGCAGGTCAATGATGTGCTCGACGATCTTCAAGCCAAGCCCAAAACCTAAACGCGGATCGTCTTTGTCTGCGAGAATGGTTTCAAACGGCTCGAATACCAGTTCCTGATCCTCTACAGGAATTCCAATCCCTGTGTCGCGGACTTCAAACAGGACATTATTCGTTTCCTGTGTAATGCAAATGGTCACCTGTCCGCTGTCGGTGAACTTGACTGCATTATGAATCAAATATAACAAAGCCTGTGAAAGGCGGGCTGGGTCTGCTTCGATAGTCGGCAGGTTCTCTGCAATATCTCCCTCCAGAACAACACCGCCGTCTTTTTGATCCACCAACTGGTCGGCAATCGCCAGCACACCATCCAGAAGAGCATAGATATCCACTTCATCTTCAAGATTCAGTTCCATCCTGCCTGTGACAGTTTCGGCGTAATCCTGAATGTCAACCACCTGCGAGACCAATGGCATCAAAGCCGCTTTGACATTTTCAATGGGGTTATCCTTCTCATCAAGATAATCTTCCAGTTCCTCGATCTTATACAGATCGTTCACATACTTCTGCACATCAGCCAGCCCCCCTCGCAGATTGCGGGACATTTTGTATAGAAATTCATTTTGTTTTGTATTGTCAGTCATGTTGTGCTCCTATATTTTTCCTGTCGTTGCGAGGAGCCGCTTTGCGGCGACGAAGCAATCTCCCAATCGTTGGGGGGTTGCTTCGCGAAAAGCGCTCGCAACGACATGATTTAATTATTCCTGAAATCCTGTCTTATACAATTCAAAATACATGCCTTGTTTGGCGAGCAATTCGTTATGCGTCCCTTGCTCGACGATTTGTCCATCATGAATGACGACAATTCTATCTGCATTCGTGATGGTCGACAACCTGTGCGCAATCACGAAGGAAGTGCGTCCCTTCAATAATTTTGCGAGCGCGGCTTGAATGATCTGCTCGGTCTGAATATCCACTGAGGATGTGGCTTCATCCAAAATCAAAATTCTTGGGTCGGCCAGCAAAGCGCGCGCAAACGAAATCAATTGCCTCTGACCAACGCTCAGCAGAACTCCGCCTTCTTCAACTGAAGTCTCGTAGCTGTTTCGCAACCCGACAATAAAATCGTGAGCGCCCACGGCTTTCGCAGCGGCGATCACATCTTCATCACTGGCTTTCAAACGCCCAAACAAAATATTTTCCTTCACAGAACCATTGAACAAAAACGGGTCCTGCAAGACCATGCCCATTTGTTTGCGCAGCGATTGCTGAGTCACCGTCCGCAAGTCAAAACCGTCCACGTACACGCAGCCCTCAGTTGGGTCATGGAAGCGCGTCAGCAGTTTGACGATGGTCGTCTTGCCAGCGCCAGTCTCGCCCACGAAGGCGATAGTCTCACCAGCTTTCACATCCAGATTAATTTGATCGAGGACTAAAGTTGGGTCATCGGAATAGTGGAAGGAGACATTCTCGAATCGGACTCCGCCGCAAATTGCCGGCAGGACTTTGGCATTCGCTGCATCCCGAACTTCTATCTCCGTATCCAACAGCGCGAGGATTCTCTCGCCGCCCGCCATCGTGGATTGAAGCGTATCGAAGCGGCGGCTCAGGTCGCGGATGGGTTCAAAGTAACGGTCAATGTACAGGACGAAGCCGACCAACACGCCGGCGGTGATCGACTCGCCAAGCACAGCCGTACCGCCGATCCAGACGACGGCGGCAGTTGCCAGCGCGCCGAGGATATCCACAACGGGCAGGAAGGATGCGGCCACCTTCGCGGCGTGAATGGCGGTTTGCAGATGATAACGATTGGTGTAATCGCGGAAGAGATCATAATTGCGTCCCTGACGGCTGAAGGCCTGCACCACGCGCACTCCATTGATATTTTCCGCCAGCACAGAGTTCACCCATGAGACCGCCGCGCGCACCCGACGATATGCAAAACGCGCCGTGCGGCGATAAATATAAGTAGCCAATATCATAAACGGAATGGTGACGAATGTGAGTAGTGAAAGTTTTACATTCAAAGCCAGCATGGCAATGATAATACCGACAATCGCGAACAGGTCACGCGCAATGGCAAGCACAGCCCAGGTGATGAATTCGCGCAAGGTCTCCACATCGTTGATGACGCGCGTGATGACACGTCCCACTGAATAGCGGCTGTAAAAACTCAGCGACAGATTTTGCAGGTGTTCAAAGAGCATCTTGCGCATGTCGTAAATCACGGACTGCCCCACCTGCGCCATGATATTCACGCGAATAAAAATAAATGCCCAGCGCACAATTGCCGCGCCAAGATAGACCAAAACTGTATTTCGCAAAACAGTGAGGTTACCAGCAACGAGACCATCGTCAATGGCGACTTTGACAAGATACGGCCCAATGACCGAAGACGCTGTCGCGACAAACATCAGCAGCGCCGAGAGAATCATCTTCCACGTATAAGGCGCAAGGAAACCAAAGAGCCTCTTTGCGACATGCGGGTCAAGCGCCTTGTCGTAGAGTTCTTCCGATTGTGTAACGTAGGCGGGAGGAATTATTGTTTGTGTCATAATTTGTTGTGAAACGGAATCCAAAGTCTCCTGACTTTGGTAAAAAATCCGACGACTGGAGTCGTCGGACTCCACCTAAACTATAGTTTGAAAGTGGTTTTGGGTTAATTCAAGGTCGTGGATTTCCTTGTACAAACCGCCTTCTTTCAGCAATTCCTCATGAGTGCCGCGCTGGACGATGCGGCCAGAGTCCATCACGATAATCATATCCGCGCGGCGGACTGTACTGAGGCGGTGTGCGATTACAAATGTAGTGCGGCCTTCCATCAAATTATCCAGGGCTTCCTGAATGAGTTTCTCTGTTTGAGTATCCACACTGGAAAGCGAGTCGTCCAATATCAAAATGCGCGGATTCATCAACAAGGCGCGCGCAATCGCCACACGCTGACGCTGTCCGCCTGAGAGCGTGACTCCGCGCTCGCCGACCATCGTCTGATAGCCGTCTGGAAATCCTATAATGAATTCATGCGCCTGCGCAGCTTTTGAGGCGGCGACAATTTCATCCTCGGTTGCATCGGGGCGGCCATAGGCAATGTTCTCGCGGATGGTATCCGAGAACAATAGCGAAGTTTGAAGCACGATGCCGATCTGCTTTCGCAAGGAAACCAAATCTACCTTACGGACATCCACGCCGTCCACCAGCATGGCGCCATCGGTCACATCGTAAAAGCGCGGGATGAGATTTACAAGGGAAGTTTTTCCTGAACCCGTTGGGCCGATCAACGCGACAAGGCGGTTCGGCTCGACCATCAAGTTGATTTCTGCAAGCGACGATTTTGTCTCATCTTGATATTTCAAAGCGATATTGCAGAACTCCACTTCACCGCGTAATGTGGAAAGTTGAATTGCGTCCGAAGGAGCAGGCGACTCGATCTCAGGGGAGGTATCCAAAATTTCAAGCACACGCTGCGCGCCTGCGCTGGCTTCACCCGCCGCATTGACCAGCCACGTTAATTGCTGGGCGGGCGCGGCGAGCATTAATACATAGGCATTGAAGGCGACAATCTCGCCGACGGTCATCGTCCCATTCAAAACCATGCGTCCGCCAAACCAGAGAATGAGAATGGTGCATAACGTCACTAAAAAATCCGTGCTCGGCATCACCTTCGACCACTCGCCAATGACTTTGATACGCGCGTTGTAATAGGCGCGGTTGGTTTCGTCGAAGCGATTGATCTCATGGTCTTCGCGCGCAAATGCGCGGATGACCTGTGCGCCAGTCACATTTTCCTGCAAGCGCGCAGAGAGGTCGCCGAGAACCGTATCCACTTTGAAGAATAATTTTGTCACAAGATCGCCGAAGACGAAGGTCATCCACACCAGTGGAATGATCGGAAGAATCGCGATGAGCGTCAACTTCCAATTTGAAGAGAACATAATGCCCAGTGCGCCAAACAGGATGAAAATCAACTGAGTCAACTCGACGATGGAACTGCCGATGAAGTTTTGCACCGAGCGCACATCCTCGATGCAGCGCGAGATCAACTGTCCCGTTTGGGCGTGATCGTGATAGGCAAAGGATAAATTCTGGATGTGGTCATAGAGTCGGTTGCGAAGGTCGTAGCCGACGCGCGCGCCGATCCATTCGGAGACGAATCGTTGCAGGGCCGCCAATGCCGCTGTCGCCAGACCAAGCAGCAGCAAGAGAAGAGCCGAGCGGATCAGGAATCCGACATCACGGAGAGCGAGCCCTTCGTCAATCACATCCCGAATAATACGCGGAACGTACAGACTCAAGGCAGTCAAAGCGGCGAGATTGAGCGCAGAAAAAAATATCTGCGGCAAGTAAGGCTTTACGAAGGAGCGAAGGCGGAATATATGCATGGGTTTTATCAGTTGCGGACGGTTAGCATACCACGAAGAAAGAAGATGAGACAGTGATTTTTGTCAGTTGAATTATTCCATGTTCTCATCTATACTGCTTTCATAACCCTATAAAAGGAGTGAGAATGACAGAAGCACGCAAGAAAATTACTCTGCCGTATTTGTTCAAGAAAGTTGCGGATAAAGAGCCGATCACCTGGCTGACCTGCTACGATTACCCAACCGCTTATTTACAGGAGCAGGCCGGCATCGAGATGATCCTGGTCGGTGACAGCCTCGGCATGACCATGCTCGGTTTCGACTCAACCCTGCCCGTAAAAATGGATGACATGATCCGCCACGCGCAGGCTGTGAGACGCGGCGCGCCGACCGCTTTTGTCGTCGGCGATATGCCGTACATGACCTATCAGGATTCGGTGGAGAATGCGATTCGCAACGCTGGCAGGTTCATGGCCGAAGCAGGCTGCGACGCAATCAAACTCGAAGGCGGCGCGGCGATGGCTGACCGAATCAAGGGTATTGTGGATGCGGGCATTCCCGCCATTGGGCATCTTGGATTAACGCCGCAGTCTGTCTCCGCCCTGGGTGGGTTCCGCTTACAAGGGAAATCTGCTTCGCTGGCAAAGAAGATCCTCGACGATGCCGTCGCGTTGCGTGACGCTGGCGCTTTCTGCATTTTGCTCGAACTCGTACCTGACAGACTGTGCAAGTTGATTACCGAAACTGTATCCGACTGCATCATCATGTCGCTTGGGTCTGGACCCGAAGCGCATGGTCAACTATTGATCTATCACGACATGTTTGGGTTGTATCCCAAATTCAAGCCAAAGATGGCAAAGGTCTATGGCAACGCGGGCGAGGTCATTCTCAACGGCTTGAAATCTTATCACGATGAAGTCATCGGCGGACAATTCCCCATGCAGGAAAATTATTTCGGGATGCCGGATGATGAATATGAAGAGTTGAAGAAATTAGTCAAATAGTCACATAGTTGGATGGTCAACCGGCTATTGTGGCTGAAAGACCGTCCGACTATAAGACCAGGAGACTACAAGACCAGGAGACTACCATGGCAAACTTGCAAAAATCACTCAAGATCACGCCCGATAAACTCAAGGCGTTCAACTCCGTTTTGCTTGACCCCAATTCACAAGTGATGAAGGATTTTCTCGCGGTAGTGGCAAAGTACGGCACGCCGCAGGAGATCAACAAGAAACATCGCGCCGCGCGCAAGATGGATAATTTATTCAAATTGGTCGAAGCGAAGAATCCTGATTACATCAAGGATTTGAACTGGCTGATCGAGCAGCGCAACAAAGGCGCATTCATTTCTGTCGCAGACTATCGCAAGAAAGTTTTAGGCGATGTCGCCAAAAAGATGAAGTTCAAGGATAAGTACGCTGTCACGCTTGAAGTATCGGCATTGCAATATTTCCCGTGGGTGCGGGTGATGGCAGAGCAAGCCATAGCGAATCAAACACTGATGCCCGGGCGATATATCGCGGTCCGCAGGATGAAAGAATCCGAAGCAGATGGCGACCTGCCAGCCATCGTCGCCGCGCTGGATATTATCGGCGCATCATTCGTGGAAACGCTCGACACCAAAGGCACAGACGGATCGAATCCGCACCTCGGCGGGCCGGCAACCATCACCGGTTATTTTGGCGGAATTGGTCAGCCCAATGAACATGCGCTGCAATGGCTGGATGAATTTTTGTATTACTACACCAATTACGGTGTTCAGCATGTTTTGAATTTCAACGCGGGCACGATCCTGCTTGGCTTCCTGCTGCATCGTTTGGGCGTGGATATTCAGTTCAAGATTTCCGTATTCTTCGGCGCGGACAATCCATATAACGCGCTGTGGATTATGACCATGGCAAAACTGCTGAGCCGCGACGATGGCACATCTCCCCTGATCGGATTCAACTGGTCGAACTCGGTCAATAACCAGACGATGGAATTGACCGCAGAATTTAGAAAGTCGCTGGGCTTTGAGAAGATCGTGCGCTTTGAGCACCACATCACCGAGCCGCAGAAAAACATTGTAATTCAACCGTATAACCGCCGCGCGGAGCTGGTGGAATTGGCCGACCATGTCGCAAACATCGCCGCGAAACACGAGGGCGGCGACCCCGAAGTGGACGTGACCCGCACGCATCAATCTGATATTCTGGATTACTTCCGCGAGAAGAAGGAAGTAATGGAATCCGGCGATTGGGATAACCTCATGCAGAACTATCTCGACAAAGTCGCCGCATGTAACCACTCCGCATGGGATCTGACAGAGGCCGGGTTAAGTTTTATTGCTGCGAAGAATTTGCACAAGTAATAAATTCAGATAAGCAAAAAGCGGTCATCCTAAAAAGGTGACCGCTTTTGATTTAAGCCGGTTATGATTAATTTACACGTCTACTGCGAGACAGGTAAGAGTCTGTTCAACGCCGGGGATCGGCTGAATCTCCAAGGCGGTAATGGCGCCAAGTTTGGCAATATCGGCTGTTTCCACCACTGCAACGGCATCGTAAGGCCCGAAGGTCATGTGGGCTTCAGTGACACCATCCACCTTGCGAAGATTATTCACCACATCCCTTACGTCACCGGCACGGATCTTGATCATGACAAATGCTTTCATGTTTTCTCCTTTTGATTAAACCTTCTTGACACGCAGGAATACGACCCAGTAAACGGCGGCCACCAGTACCGCTCCGCCAATTATGTTCCCAATAGTAACAGGAATCAGGTTGTTGAGAAAGAACGCTTTCCAGGTGAGCGCTTCAAGATTTGGAACTTTTTCGCCGACCTTCGCCATAAACTCCGGGTCAAAGTCTTTAACCAGCAGCGCATAAGGGATGAAATACATATTCGCCACGCTATGTTCGAATCCTGCCGCAACAAAGGCTGTGATGGGGAATATGATCGAGATGATCTTGTCAATGGTTGTGCGTGCGCTGTATGTTAGCCAGACTGCGAGGCATACGAGTGCGTTGCAGAGGATTCCCAAAGCAACGGCTTGCATAAATCCAAGGTCACATTTTCCGACTCCGATCTTCAATGCGGCAATACCAACTGAATCCGAGCCAAAGGTATATTGCTTCGTGAAGAACATCAAACCAGCGGTCGCAATGGACGCAATGAAATTGCCCGTGTAAACAATGATCCAATTTCGAAGCAGCGCCCGCCCGGTCACTTTACCGCTGGCCCAGGCCATTACGATCAGGTTATTACCTGTGAACAATTCAGCGCCGCCGACAACTACCAGGATCAAGCCGAGGCAAAAGACCAGTCCCGTCAAAAGACGAGTCACGCCATACGGCAGGCCGGTGGTATATGCCACCGCCCCATCCGCCGCTGTGACAGACATGCCGCCAGCCGCAACGGTGGTGGCAAAGATCGCGCCCAGGGAGATGAATGCACCCGCCAACAACGACAACATGAACATAGTGAAGGCGGGCATTTCGGCTTTGCGCACGCCAAGATATTCAGCGCGTGTGGCCATTTCCGCAGGCAAAAGAGCATCAATTCGAATTTCACTCATAGGCTGTTACCTCTCTCATCTTATATTGTGATATTTTTCACAACGCAAGTATATCAGAATAAATAAAAAAAAGCGAGTGACTAATCAGCCCTTTTTCTTCCAAGCCATGAACCAAGTCCGGCAGCCAGCAAAGCGATCAACACAATCAACCCCAGAACGACTCCCCCGCCTTGAAGTGTTGATGGAGGCATCGGTAATGGAGTCGTCGTGGATGTAAAAGTCGGCGTAATCGGTTTGGTGGCTGTCGATGTTGGAATCCCCAACGTAACTGTGACGGTATTTGTGGGCGTTGCGGTTTCAGGCTCAGGCTTGAAGACAAGTAATTTTTGACCTTCAAAAATCTCATCGGTTGAAAGACCGTTCAAAAGTTTAAGATGCTCAATCGATGTGTTGTAGGCAATCGCAATACTCCATAATGCTTCATGCGCTTGTACAACATGATAAACCTCGCCGCTCTCCAGAGGTGTGCTTGTGATGATCGGCGTTGGCGTAGCTGTTGTCAAAAACAATCCCATCGCGGCATTGTTTTTAGGTAAAGAATTTGCAGGGCGAAAACCCAGCCGTTCGGACGGAAACAACCCAGTCGTTAAAGAAAGAAGCGGGAACCACATCAAAAGAAAGAAGCGTCTCATATCAAAAATTATATCGTCATCCATCTTGAGGGCATATCGCCCAAATCGGGGACTTCTCAAAAACTCAGAGTCTGGAGTAAGATTATATATAATATACAATCTTAGGAGTACTCTTATGCCAGGCTTTACCCCGGGCCGCCGTTGGCAGCCACCCTTCATGCCTTTCAAACGCGAATCGTTTAAAAAGCGCGCGCTCGCCAAAATAGAACTCGCGATCAAGGGGCCGCTTTTTGGATGTCGCATGTGCGGCAATTGCCTGTTGCAAGAGACAGCCTTCATTTGTCCGATGGAATGCCCAAAGGGACTGCGTAACGGGCCATGCGGCGGTTCGACTCCGGAAAAATGTTACGTGGACGAATCGCGGCCCTGCATCTGGTACAAGATTTACGAACGATCTTTCAAACTAGGAAGTGAAGCTTTACTGCTTGAAGTGCTGCCTCCTTTGGATTGGGAAAAAGCCGGGGCGGATTCCTGGGGCGATGTTTTTGAACAGGCAAAGAAAATTGGTGCGAGGAAGATCATTACGGGTCTGACTTCGCCGCAAGCTGGTTCTGTTTCGAAAACATTGGATTCCATCTTTAGGCCTGTGCGCCAACCCGAGTGGTGGCAGGGTGACTCGCTGTATCATGCGCCGAAATATTCAGAGCCAATATCCGAACTGGAACGCAGACTGAAAGCAGGAGAATTCGTTGTGGCCGCCGAGGTTACCCCTCCCCTCTCAATGGACACAAACAAACTCAGGCAAAATATCGAATTGCTCAAACCGTATGTAGCGGCAATCAATTTTACCGACGGTCCTTCTGCAATTCCGCGCATGTCATCGCTGGCGTGCAGCAAATTCGCATTGGATCAAGGCGCTGACCCGGTGATGCAGATCGCGGCACGTGACCGCACACGGGTCGGCTTGCAATCGGAGGTACTTGGCGCATCTGCTATGGGTGTGCGAAATATTTTATGTTTAACAGGCGACAGCATGGTGCTGGGTCCCGGTCCACGCGGGCGGATGGACATCGTTGACATCGACTCGATCCAAATGTTGTGGATTCTGCGCCGTATGCGCGATGAAGGTAAATATCTCGATGGGCGCGAACTCAAAACTCCCCCGCAATACTTCCTCGGTGCGGCAGCGACTCCGTTTGCATCCAACATGAAATTCCAGGCTCTGCGCGAACAGAAGAAAGTCAACGCGGGCGCGCAATTCTTCCAGACCAACGTTGTCTTCGATGCAGACGCGCTGGATGAATGGCTGAATGAAATTGCCAAACGCGAACTTCTGGACAAGGTCTACATCATGATTGGCATCACTCCGCTCAAGAGTTACAAGACCGCCGCTTACATGAATGACAAGATACCGGGCGTCTTTGTCCCTGAAAAAATCCTCAAGCGCATGGAAGATGCAAAGGATAAAGGGAATGAGCAGGAGGAAGGGGCGCAGATCGCGCTGGAGTTGATCGAGAAGATCAAAACTAAACAAGGCGTAAATGGCATCCACATCATGGCTGTCGGCTGGGAAGAGATCGTGCCGCGGATCGTGAAGGAGGCTGGGCTGTATGTACCCACTCCGATGATGGCGTATCATCAGACGAGTTTGTAAAGTAATGAAGGTGATAGTCATCTTTAAGATGACTGTCGCCTTTTTAATTTAACTCACCTTACGCGGTAACGCGAGACGCTTCGCAGTCTCGCAAAATGGGCGACATAAATGTCGCGCTACAGGCTGGACTGCGTAACGTCAGTAATTTAAGTCAAGCATAATGACACTTGCCCATCCAATGGATTGGTATATACTTGTCAAAATTCACATTCCAAAACAAGGATTCACACTAGGGGACACATGCCCCGCAACTTGAACAGGCGGGTTGGTATTTGCAGGGGAGGATGGGCGAGTCCACGCGGCAGGTGGAGGGGTTGTTTGAGAGTCTGCTGGCGCAATCTTTTGACGGTGGACGGTAGACGATGGACAATGGAAAAGCTACGGTCAACGGTCTATCGTCCACGGTCTGCTTTGCGGGCGTGGTAGTGCGGGTCGAGTCGCTGCGGGGGAGGATGGGGGAGTCCACGCGGCAGGTGGAGGGGCTGTTTGAGAGTTTGCTGGCGGAGGCGTTCAGTTAGCCCCCTCTGTCCTTTGGACATCTCCCCCAAATGCGACGGTAGTGCTGTCGAATTTGGGGGAGAACGTGGAATTGAGATTTTTTATGAACATTGAAGGCATATCTAAAATTTTGATTTCAAGAGCAACCGTCCCTCCCCAATTTCGACGTGCCCTCCGTCGCAATTGGGGAGGTTAGTAGTGTAAGAAATGCCGCGCCCACCCAGAAGCAACCCAAAAACCAGAACCCACGCAATCGAATTACGAAAAGAACCTACTCCCGCTGAACTCAAACTTTGGGCAATTATCCGCAACGACCAGTTGGGAGTCAACTTTAGAAGGCAGCACGCCATT
>JACRBH010000099.1 GCA_016234535.1 Chloroflexota bacterium | reverse complement strand
CGAGTTGCATAACCAGCGCGAAACCATCAATCGCGAATTGGCTGTGCTCGAAGAGCGCCGCCGTTCGTTGACCAATACGCAGGCGGCCATTCTTTCGGATCAGGAAAACGCAAGGAACGAATTGCATCTTGCCAATGAACGTTATGGCGAGGCCGAACAGGATGTGGCGCGCATTCAAAGTGAATACGAAGAAGCAAAGTCCCAGCTTGTGAATGTGCAGGCTTCCTTGCAATCGCGCCAGTCCGAGCGTGCTTCCCTGGAAGAGCAGCTCACAATCACGCGCAATGAGATTGAATCCCTCAGCCAACAGCGCGCAGAGAATAATGCGCGTCTGGATGAATTGAAGTCGCGTCTCGAATCACAGGCACAAAAGATCGAACAGACAAAAGTTGCCATTGTAAATGGCGAGTTGCTTTTGGCGAAGGCAAGGGCGGAGTATGAAACTGTCCACAATGAGCGTGAACAGGCTAATCTCGTTTTGCATGAGGCTGAAGAGAAAGTCATTAACAAGAAAAATGAAGTCGCGGCGATAGATCGTCAGCGGCGCGAGGCTTTGGAACAGCGAACAAAGGAAGAGTCAGATCATTCGCGTTTGAAGGCTCAACTCGAAGTGCTTGAACAATCCGAGCAATCGCTGGCGGGCTATGCCGAAGGCGCGCGTTATTTGCTGGATGCGGCGAGACAATCAAAATTAAATGGCGCGCGCGGTGCGTTGAGCGCTGCGCTGGATGTCCCTGCCGAACTCGAGACTGCGATTGCCGCAGCGCTTGGCGATACGCTGGATGCGGTGCTGCTTGATTCGAGTCAACTTGAAGAAGCCCTGAGTCTGCTTGAATCTGATGGCGCAGGCCGCGCGGCGTTGCTGCCTCTCGATGACCGCAATAATGGTTCGCTCAATAATCCAATTGACGGCGATTGTCTTGGCGTTGCGTCTGAACTGGTCAAGTCGCCGGATGAATTAAGTGGGGCGGTGCGGTTGATGTTGGGTCAAACCCTGATCGCGCGTGACCGAAATGCCGCCCGCAGATTGATTCAGGATTTGCCGACTCATGCGCGAGTAGTGACTCTGCGCGGAGAAGTTTTCCGTGGCGACGGTTTGGTCATCGCTGGAAAGACCGCTTCCTCCTCCGCCTTGAGCAGGCCTCGCCGTAAACGGGAATTCGAAGCCGCTTTGAGTGAGTTGATGACACGCATCGCTGAATCAAATGATCTGGTGGAACGATTGTCGAATCAACTGGCGGGGGCGCAGCGTGAACTGGCGCAAGCCGAAACCGATGCGCGCGAAGCCCGCGTCAGACTGGGAGAAATCCAGGAGACCGAGCAGCAGGCCGGGTTGGAGTCTGAATCGGCACAACGTCAGCTTGAGTGGCAGAAAAACCAGTTGACTCAGTTGGAAGCCGAGGCGCAGGAATCTCTTTCGATCCAGCAAAAAATAATCGAGTCTCAGGCCGAAGTGGAGAGACGCTCCGCCGAAGTCCATTCTCACTCGAAGGAAATCGCCGGCAGGTTTACGGAGTTTTCCGCTGAGGAATTGCAGGAGCAATCGGCCTATTGGAGCACGCGCGCGGCGGTTGCGGAGCAAAGCCTGACTGGCGCGAATGCCAGAAAAGAAGAACGGTCAAAGGAAATCATGCGGCTGGATGCGCGCCGTGTGGACTTGATTTCCCGTTTGCAGGAAGCCGAAGATTCTTTGCTTGGGTTGGATAATGAGAAAGCCCGGCTGCGCGAGAATGAAACAAGCCTGCACGGTCAGATCGAAGAGATGCGCGTACTGATCGAACCTGCTGAAAAAGATTTGGAAACAGCCGAGCAGGAAGAATCTCGTTTGCAGGAATCTGAAACCAATGCGCAGCGCATCTTTGCAAATGCGGAACGCTCGTATGGTCAGGTGCAATTGGAGCAAATGCGCAAGCAGGAAGCGCTGGATAATTTACATCAAAAGATCACCGATGATTTCGGCCTGGTGATGTTTGAATACGCGGATGATGTCTCTGGCCCTGTGCCGCTGCCGTTGGATGGCATGGTCGAGCAATTGCCGGTTGTGACGGAACTTTCACCCGATGTTGAAGAACATTTAACGCATCATCGCGCGCAATTGCGTCGCATGGGGCCGATCAACCCGGATGCGAAAACCGAGTATGAGCAGGAAAGCGAACGTTACATGTTCATGAAGACTCAGGTTGAAGATCTGCGAAAGGCCCAGGTGGATTTGAAACAGGTCGTGGCTGAGTTGGATGAGATCACAAAACGCGAATTCGTCCGCACATTCGATGCGGTGGATAAGCAATTCCGCGAAACCTTTGTGCGTTTGTTCGGCGGCGGTTCGGCGCGCCTTGCGTTGACCGACCCCGAGAATTTGGTCGATACCGGCATCGAAATTGAGGCGCGTTTGCCCGGCCGCCGTGAGCAGGGACTGGCTTTGCTCTCCGGCGGTGAAAGAAGCCTGACCGCGATTGCATTGGTGTTTGCCTTGCTCAAGGTTTCTCCCACACCAGTCTGTGTGATGGATGAAGTGGACGCGATGCTCGATGAAGCCAACGTGGGCCGCTTCCGCGACTTGCTCGTGGATTTGAGCAAGGATACGCAGTTCATCATCATCACGCATAACCGCAATACCGTGCAGGCCGCGGATGTGATCTACGGTGTAACCATGGGGCGCGACTCGGCCAGCCAGATCATCAGCCTGCGGCTTGATCAGGTCACGGATGATATGTTGAAGAGAGCGTAGTAATACGGAAGGCAAAAGGCAGAAAGCAAAGCGCCCACCTCAATTGAGATGGGCGCTTTTGTTGATTGATGATGTTAAGGATAATTTCGAATGTCAGGTTTGTTCACCCTTCATCCATTATCCCTCATCCTTGCTTTATTATTGTGCTGGTGTTGCGGTTGTCTTCGGTGTGGCTGTGGCGTTCTTTGCCTCGGCCGTTGCGGTCCTGACAATGTCGGTCGCAACCGATGCAAAGTTTGGTTCGGCTGGAACATATTGCTTCCATGTGGTATCGAAGATTTCCACGCCATATGTTTCGCGCGCGGCTGCAAGCCAGTCTTGGTAGACTTTGTTTTTCGCGGCGTCGTATAGATCGGATGTCAGCGGACGATCCTGCTTTGCGATCAACTGGATGATATGAAACCCGAACTGGCTTTGGACAGGCGTTGTTGTGTAGTCGCCGGATTTTTCCAGGGCAAACGCGGCAGTTTCGAATTCAGCCACCATTTTTCCCCTGCCAAACCAGTCGAGGTCACCGCCGTTTTGGGCCGTACCAGTATCAGTTGACAGTTCCAATGCAAGAGCGGCGAAGTCTTCACCGTTATTTAACCGTTCAACAACGCTGGCTGCGGTGGCTTCATCAGCCACGAGGATATGACGCGCCCAAACCTGGGTATCGACGCGTGGAACATCCGCAGTGATTTCTTCGATCAGTTTTTTCTCCAAAACTTGAATCTCGAAGAAAGCGAGAAAATCCTTTTCACTCAGACCAATTGCCGCTAATCTGCTCTGTGTTTCATCGAACGTATTCTGGAAACCTTCGAGGGTATAGGGTGTGGCGGTTGGCTCAGGTGTGGAGGTCGGTCCCGTGGTTGCAGTGGCTACGGGTTCAAGTGTGGCGGTTGCTGTGGCAGTCGGGACTAGGGTCGCAGTCGCTTCAGGTGTTCCGTTGGTCGCGGCGACTTCCGTCGTGGCCGTTACTTCAGGGGTTGCACTCGGGATCGGTGTGATTGTGACTACACTAAACGCCTCCGCAGGAATCTCCGGCGTGATGACTAGTGTGGGGGTAACTGATGGAGTGGGGGAGCCCTTCGGGAAATAATCGAATGAGGCTTCCTTCGCTTCTTTCAACTCTTCGTCACTGACTGTGATGCCGCGCTTCGCTGCTTCCAAACGGACAAGCTGTTCATCGATCATTTGATCCAGGACAGACAGACCAATATCTTCCGGCGCGTTGAGCTGGGCCTCAAGCTGCGTTAATTGGGTTTGAACATCCATGCCGAAGAGCTGTCCATATTGTTGATATTGACTATATTGTGCCAGAATTTGCTGGCGTTGCAGGCGCACCCGCGGCTGGAACTGATTCACAAGGATTTCGGTATCGCCAACTTTTGCAACAGGTTTTTGAAGTTGGAAATAGTTTGCGTCCAAATATCCCCATGAAAGTAAAATTACAACAGCAGCAAGAATGCCGATAAAGGTATATAGAATTGCGCGGCTTTGCTGTTGCTCACGTTGAAGGCGGGCAACGTGTTTCTTGTGTAAAACAGCCTTCTTCCCCGGATCATTAGGCATACTTAAAACTCCTTCAAGCCCTCATAAACTCCCTCCCTCATAAGAGGGTTGGGCGAGAGATGGCATAATTACGGGGCATGGATGCTTCACAATTCCATGCCCCGCGATATTCTATCGGCAACTAGGAACGACCATCATCCAGTGGTTTGCCACTGAAGGGCAGGAATGCCACGTGGCGAGCCTGCTTGACGGCTGCCGCCACCACGCGCTGGTGCTTCGCGCACGCGCCGGTCTGGCGGCGGGGACGGATCTTGCCTTCCTCGGTTATATACTTGCGGAGCAGGTCGGTCTTCTTGTAATCAATGACCAGCAGCTTGTCCGCGCAAAATTGACAAAACTTGGGCTTTGCGAAAAACTTGCGGTCCCCACCGCCGCCTTCGCCGCCCGAATAACTACGTTCTTCACTCATGATTTACTCCAAAAAAAACTAGAACGGAAATTCATCTTCCGCCATGGCAGAACCAATGTCGGCGGCAGGTTCAACTTCCTGGGCATGGCTGTTCGCATCGCGGCGGTCGCCCAGCATCATCATTTCGTTCGCAACGATCTCCACACTGGTATGCTTCTGACCTTCCTTGTCGTCCCAGCGGCGGGTTTGCAAACGTCCTTCAATATAAACCTGTTGTCCCTTCACGAGATATTGTTTACAGATCTCCGCAAGGTTACCCCAGGCAACCACATTGAACCACTCGGTTTCACTATGGCGTTCTCCGTCCGCACTATTCCATGAACGGCTGACCGCCACAGAGAAAGTGGTCACGGGTTTTCCAGAAGGGGTGTAACGCATCTCGGGGTCTTTCCCAAGATGTCCAATGATCTGAACTTTATTAAGGCCTCG
>JACRBH010000103.1 GCA_016234535.1 Chloroflexota bacterium | reverse complement strand
CTCTTGCTCCCAAAGCAAGCGCGCTAGCCGGACTGCGCCACGCCCCGATATTCACTTTTGCAGCTCACACGCGCTATCTCCGTCTTCGCGCTGCGCCACGCCCCGATCAAATGAACTGGCCGAGTATAATGCGAAGGATGAGTACCCGTCAAGCTAATATCGCCGCAACTTGTATTTCGCTTCTCATCGGACTTTCGGCCTGCTCTTCGTCAAATGAGGGAATCGCCACTCGAACAGTCACCTCCCCAACTTCAACTGCGGCAGTGACAACCACCCCAAGACCGATCCCGGCCACGTTTACCCCAAGTCCTGTACCAGCTACTCCAACGCCCACTCCATTTACTTGTCCCGATGAATCTGGCAGCGTTGAGAAAGATATGGTCGAGATCACCAATCCACCGCAGGAATTTCTCATTTATTTGCCTCCATGTTATGAAAGTTCCGCTGACCTTCATTTCCCCGTTCTCTATTTACTCCACGGACAGACCTATACCGACGATCAGTGGGTTCGCCTCGGCGTGCCGCAGATCGCAGACCGGCTTATCCATGCGGGAGAGATTGCCCCTTTCATCATCGTCTTCCCCGATGACCGTTACTGGAACTTGCAGGCAGGCTCAGGCTTCGGTGACCGCCTCATCAACGCGCTCATTCCCTACGTGGACGAGAACTATCGCACCCTCGCAGACCGCGCCCATCGTTCCCTTGGCGGACTCTCCCGCGGCGGCGGCTGGACAATCGAACTCGGGTTCGCCAACCCTGAATTGTTTGGCGCGCTCGGCTTGCATTCACCGGCCATCTTCGTGAAGGACGGCCCGTATCTTGAAAAAATAATCAAAACCCTGCCGCAGAAGGAACGCCCGCTGTTGTGGCTTGATGTTGGCGATGTGGACTCTGAGTTGTCCACCATTATTCCCTTCGAAGAAAAGCTTACCAGTAATAATTACATCCACGAGTTTCACTTTTACAACGGCGCGCATACCGAAAGTTACTGGGCTGCCCATGTGGAAGAATACCTGCGCTGGTATGCGCAGCGATGGATGAAAAAAGATAACTAATGTCGCTGCGAGGCGCTCCTGGTCTTTGCCGAAGCAGCCTCCTCGTGTTTAGGAGGTTGCTTCGCGGTAAAGCTGCTCGCAACGACATAAATTGCAAGTTCTGTAAGATATAATTTCCCAACTTATTTTTTCAGGAGATTCGCATGAACATACTCGTTACAGGCGGAGCGGGATATATCGGTTCCGCCACCGCTGAAGCATTGATCCAAGCCGGGCACACAGTCACAGTCTATGATTCACTCGTCACAGGTCATCGCGCGGCGGTGCCTTTGGGCGCGAAGTTCATTCACGCCAACCTTGATGACAGTCACTCACTGGCCGAAGCGCTGACATCCGACAAGTTCGACGCGGTCATGCACTTTGCCGCCTTCATCGAAGCGGGCGAAAGCATGAAAGACCCGGGCAAATTCTTCCGCAATAATTTTGTGAACTCCCTGCAATTGATGGAGATCGCCGTGCAGACCGGAGTGAAGCGACTTGTCTTTTCGTCCACTGCGGCTGTGTATCAATCCAGCGAAGAACCGTTGACCGAAGAGTCGCCCATCAACCCGACGAATGTTTATGGTCACACAAAACTGATGACTGAACAGGCGCTCGAATGGTATCGCAGTATTCACGGACTACATTTCGCCGCCCTGCGCTACTTCAACGCCTGCGGAGCATTGCCCGGCCGCGGCGAAGCGCACCAGCCTGAGTCGCATTTGATTCCGCGTGTCTTACAGATCGCATTGGGACAGGCCGAGTCCGCGACCATTTACGGCACCGACTATCCCACCCCGGATGGAACTTGCATCCGTGATTACATCCACATCGCGGATTTGGTCTCGGCGCATTTGCTGGCGTTGGGTGCGCTTGAATCAAAAGATAAAATGATCTATAACATTGGCAGTGGCAACGGTTTCTCAGTGAGGGAAGTGATCGAGACGGCGAGGCAGGTGACAGGTCACGCCATACCCGCGCTTGAAGCGCCGCGACGTCCCGGTGATTCGGCGCGTCTGGTTGCATCCCCGAAAAAAATCATGGACGAGTTGGGCTGGAAGCCGCAGCATACGAACATGCAGGCGATCCTTTCCAGCGCGTGGGAGTGGCACAAGTCGCACCCCAATGGATATGAAAAATGAACCTGCTTACTTTTGTGATCGTGCTCGGCGGCTGGATTTTTTCATTGTGCCTGCATGAATTTTCACACGCGCTCGTTGCCTATTACGGCGGCGACACGACCGTGAAAGACAAAGGCTACCTCACATTCAATCCGCTCAAATATACACATCCCGTTTTTTCATTGGTCATTCCGATCATCTTTCTTTTGATGGGCGGAATTGGCCTGCCGGGTGGCGCTGTATATATCGAGAAATGGAGATTGCGCGACAAAACATGGGAGACTGCCGTTTCGCTCGCGGGGCCATTCTCCAACGCGCTTCTTGCTTTAATCCTCGGCTTGATCCTGCGCTATGGACCGGTCACCGCCGCTGGCATTTGGCCGGGACTCGCCTTCCTGGGTCTGCTTCAAATTTCAGCGGTCGTGCTCAACTTGATTCCCCTGCCGCCCTTTGACGGGTACGGAGCGCTCGAACCTCATCTGCCCATGGACATTCGCATAAAGGCCAACGAAATGCGCGGAATGTTATCCTGGGTGGTTTTCCTTGCGCTCTGGTACGTACCCTTTATCGGCACTGGATTTTGGAGCCTGATCTTTTTCCTCTCCCGCCTAGCAGGGATTCCCTTGCAACTGGCAAGCATGGGATTCAGTCAATTTAAGTTTTGGTAACGATGATTGCAGGAAAATCTCGAACCGCTAAAAGCATAAAAGGTTTGCTATACTTATCGCATGGACGAGAACAACTTTCCCCGATTGGATAAAACCGTTTTCTCGGTTGTTTCATTGGAAGAAGCCGATAACGATGAGATGGAATTTTGGCTTTCCAAAACGCCTTATGAACGACTGGACGCATTGGAAACCTTGAGGCAAGTTTTCTATGGCTACAATCCAACTACCACCCGACTTCAAAGAGTTTTTGAAATTACTGAAAGAACATGAAGTCCGCTATTTGTTGATCGGGGGCTATGCCGTTAGCTATCACGGATATATCCGCGCCACTGGCGATATGGATATATGGATTGCCATTCACCCCGACAATGCTCATAGAATAGTCGCTGTTTTGAAAGCCTTTGGCTTTGATCACCCGGACTTAAGCGATGATCTGTTTTTGCATGAAAATAAAATCCTGCGCATGGGCGTGCCGCCCGTGAGGCTTGAAATTACCACATCCATTTCAGGCGTTGAATTTGACGAATGTTATCATGCGCGGGTTGTGGACGAATTGGATGGCGTCGAAGTCAACTTGATTGATTTGGAAAACCTCAAGAAAAACAAGAAAGCAAGTGGGAGATTGAAAGACCTGACGGATTTTAAAAAATTGTCTGGATAATTCATCTTGCATAAGATTGCAGCTTGTAAGGCTGGGACTCAGTCAATTTAAGTTTTGGTAAATCACCTTGCGCCATGCCCCCATGCTCAATTTGTCCGCATGGGGATACCCCCCCGTGCTACGCAAAGCGTTACGAAACCTGCTTCGCAGGTTGAGCCGCCGAAGGCGGCTTCGTAAGAATAGCCCCGACGTTTACGTCAGGGCGGTGTTTCGGGAGGGAATCACGATTGGATAGAGTGATACAATCACGAAAGTTGTTTTAGAAGACAAAGAAATAATCGATTTTGATTTGTATCATGCTCAAGTGAAATGATTTAGAGAAGGAGGACAATTTTGAGCGCTATCCCAAGTTTTGATGAAGCTTTTTCTAAAGATGGCGGTTGGTTTAATCCCGAAAATTTCCATCCGACTGATAGGGTAATTATTTTCGATTGGATCACACATCAGATAAAAGCTATTATTCAATCTCACATCCGAAATTCTTTTTCTCCTTTTGAAGTGGAGTTTGGATATATAAATAGCCCTGGACTAAATGCTCAGGTAGTGCTCTATGTTCTTGAAGATAAAGCTTATATTGGCTTGAATGTTGGTTCAGCAGTCATTATTTTTAATTACTTCTTTCAAGCACTTTCCCATCCAAACCTTTTAATGAATATCGGAGATCCCAAATCTGAGAAATATGAAAAGAAAAAGGTACTAGGAGTGATATTAAATTTAAATTCTGATGGGGCATTCAATGCGACCTATGGAGACGGTCAACCCTGGATTGAATATCATCCGAACGATTCGACTCGATTGGATTATGCAAGATTGCTTTCTCTTCATTCAATTATTTTTCTTATTGAACATGAAATTGCTCATTTGGTGAATGGACATTTAGCTCTTAGAAGTCATAACAGATTGGACAGTTTTTCAAAACAGGTATTGGAATGGGATGCAGATACTTGGGCAATGTCCCAGGGAGTCGCTAGAACGATTAAGCATATAAGTCAATTGCCTCATGAAATACCTGAACCAATTCGGTGGGTTTATTCATCTTTTGAAAATGGCCTTTCAGCATGGCTATTTTCTGTCACATCCCTTTTCCTTTTAAATTCATCCATATCCTTTGACATTGACAAGCTTGAAGATTACGATCATCCTCCATCCCCATTAAGTGCAAGTTTTGTTTTATCGACTACATTGGAATATTTATCGGCCAAATCTACCGAGAAATTTATTCGGAAATACGAAGAAATGAACCATGGTGTAGATGTATTTATGCAAAGTTTGGAAACCCTTTCATTATTGACTGGAAATTCAATTTATCGGGATGAAATCAAGAAGGCATATTCAGAACCTGCACTTTATCATTTGCAAAGACTTATTTCCAGATGGAAAGAAATACGTCCTCTCCTTGAGCCTTATGCATATGTAAGAAAATTACCTGATTGATTGTTGCTGACTATTTTTCGAGAGGTGTTCCCCTTTTCTCCGAAACCCACATTTGCCCCTTGACTTATTTCCGTTTCTGCCTATAATCGTGCGAAATCACAAGCCCATGAATCCATCCTTGTTCAACCTCACCCTTATTGTAGTCGTCCTTGTAGTCCTTATTATTAAAGGACAATTTTCGGTTAGGATGGCAACGGTGAGAACGAAGTAAATCACCTTAGTAAGTGCAAAGAGCCGCCCTAACCACGGGCGGCTCTTTTTTTATCTTTATTAACCGCTAAGACCGCAAAGATTTAAAGATTTTCTTAGCGCCCTTAGCGAGCTTCGCGGTAAAGAAAAAGGAGCAGTATGCGTTCAGACACAGTCAAAAAAGGTTATGAGAAAGCGCCGCATCGCGCATTGCTGCGCGCCACGGGTTTGCAGGACGATGATTTCAAGAAGCCGTTCGTTGCCATTGTTAATTCTTATGTGGATATTGTCCCCGGGCATGTGCATTTGCAGGATTTCGGCAAACTGGTAAAGGACGCTGTCCGCGCGGCGGGCGGGGTTCCGTTTGAGTTCAACACCATCGGCGTGGACGATGGCATCGCAATGGGTCACATGGGGATGAAGTACTCGCTTCCTTCCCGTGAACTGATTGCTGACTGCGTCGAGACCATGATCGAAGCTCATAGATTCGACGCGATGGTCTGCATCCCGAACTGCGACAAAATCGTGCCTGGCATGTTGCTCGCCGCGATGCGCGTCAACGTGCCGACCATTTTTGTCTCTGGCGGGCCGATGAAAGCGGGCGTCACTCCCGATGGCGAAACCATTGACTTGATCTCCGTCTTCGAAGGCGTCGGCGCATTTTCAGCGGGGAAGATCGATGAAAAACGTTTATCCATTTTGGAAAAATTTGCATGTCCCTCGTGTGGATCATGTTCCGGTATGTTCACCGCCAACTCGATGAACTGCCTGATGGAAGTGCTCGGTCTCGCCCTGCCTTATAACGGATCAGCATTAGCGAAGACCCCCGAACGCGAAGCATTGGCCAGACAGGCCGCAACGCAGATCATGACCTTGATCGAACGGGACATCAAGCCGCGAGACATTGTCACCGCCGAAGCCATTGACGATGCGTTCGCGCTGGACATGGCAATGGGCGGTTCGTCGAATACAGTTCTGCACACTTTGGCATTAGCCAACGAAGCCAACGTGGATTATCCATTGGAACGCATCAACTCCGTCGCAGACAAAGTTCCTCACATCTGCAAAGTGAGTCCAGCCGGCAAATGGCACATGGAAGATGTGCATCGCGCAGGCGGAATCCCTGCCATTTTGAACGAAGTCCAGCGGGGAACAGGCATGTTGCATTTCGACCGCATCACGGTCACAGGCAAGACCCTGGGGGAATCGATTCAAGGCGTGGAAATTAAAGATGAAGAAGTCATTCGTAAATATGACAATGCTTATTCCAAGCGCGGCGGACTGTCCATTTTATTTGGCAATCTTGCGCCCAAAGGCGCAGTTGTTAAAGTCGGCGGAGTGAGCGCAGCCATGATGCAATTTGAAGGACCTGCGGTCATCTTTGAATCACAGGATGATGCGATGGCTGGAATTCTCGCAGGCAAGGTCAAGGCGGGCGATTGTGTTGTGGTGCGTTACGAAGGTCCCAAGGGCGGACCGGGAATGCAGGAAATGTTATCGCCCACGTCCGCGATCATGGGGCAGGGACTCGGCGATAAGGTCGCGCTCATCACCGATGGCCGTTTCAGTGGCGGGACTCGCGGCGCGTGCATCGGTCACGTTTCGCCGGAGGCTGCTGCGGGTGGCCCGATTGGGGCGCTCAAAGCCGGGGATGTAATCCAAATTGATTTGATGGCACGCAGTCTCAACGTTAAGTTGACCGACGCGGAGATTCAGAGTCGCCTCGATGCGTTGCCTCCGTTCAAATCCACGACCACATCCAAATGGTTAAAGAGATATTCATATTTTGTAACGAGCGCGGATACTGGCGCAATATTAAGTAGCTAATGTCGTTGCGAGGAGGGCTTTAGCCCGACGAAGCAATCCCCAACTCATTACGAGATTGCTTCGGACGAAGAACAAGAGCGTCCTCGCAATGACGAAATTCAAAGGAGCGAGTATGAAAAAAACAGGTGCAGAAATTATGTGGGAGTGTGTGGTGCGCGAAGGCGTGGAAGTTGTCTTCGGGTATCCGGGCGGGGCGAACATGCCGATCTATGACGCGATGTTGAGTTACCCCATCCATCATGTGCTGGTGCGTCATGAGCAGGGCGGCGCGCACATGGCGGATGGATATGCGCGTGCTTCCGGCAAAGTTGGAATGGCGATGGGGACAAGCGGCCCCGGCGCGACAAATCTCGTCACGGGCATTGCCACGGCGATGATGGATTCTGTGCCGGTAGTTTTTGTTACGGGACAGGTTGCCGCACACCTGATCGGCGGCGACGCGTTTCAGGAAGTGGATGTGACCGGCATTACGTTGCCGATCACCAAACATAATTATCTTGTGACCCGCGCCGATCAGATCGCGGAAGTTGTGCGCGAAGCATTTTACATCGCCCGCAGCGGACGCCCCGGCCCCGTGCTGATCGACATCTGCAAGAACGCGCAGGTGGAACAGTGTGAGTTTGTTTACCCTGAAAATGTGAAACTGCCCGGCTATCAGCCTGTTGCTCATGCTCCAAAGGATTCACTTGAACATGCGGTGAAGTTGATCGAGAAGGCACAGCGCCCGATCATCTTATGCGGACATGGCGTGCTGGCTTCCAAGGCCGAAGAAATTTTGATGAACTTTGCGGTGAAGACTCAGACCCCCGTGGCAAGCACGTTGCTTGGCCTTGGCGCGTTTCCCGCTTCGCATGAACTAAGCCTCGGCATGATGGGTATGCATGGCGAAGTCCATACCAACCTTGCCATTCAAAATTCCGATTTGATTCTCGCTTTCGGGATGCGCTTCGATGACCGCGTGACCGGCACATTGAAGACCTACGCGCCGCGCGCGAAGAAAATTCACATTGAAATTGATCCATCCGAAGTTCACAAGAATGTGGCCGTGGATGTTCCATTGGTCGGCGATTTGAAAACTGTCTTGACCGATCTCGTCCCGCTGGTGGATGAATACGATCACGACGAATGGTTGAAAGAGATTCGCGATTGGAAAGCCGAAGCCGACTCGCGCAGCATCATGAACTGGCCTGAAGACGGCAAGTTGTATGTGCCGCATTTGATCGCCGACATTTGGAAGGCGACAGGCGGCAACGCGATCCTGACCACCGATGTGGGTCAACACCAAATGTGGACGGCGCAGTATTACGCCTTGGACAAACCGAATCGCTGGCTGACTTCTGGCGGCGCGGGCACGATGGGCTTTGGCCTGCCTTCCGCGATTGGCGCATGGTTCGCAAACAAGGATCAGGAAGTCTGGGCTATTGCCGGCGACGGCGGTTTTCAAATGACCGCCGCAGAATTGACCACTGCCGTTCAGGAAGGCGCAAACGTAAAAGTTGCGATCATGAATAACAGCTTCCTCGGCATGGTGCGCCAGTGGCAGGAATTTTTCTTTGAGAAGCGCTATTCGGCAGTCAACATGCTCTCGCCTGATTTTGTGAAACTCGCCGAAGCGCATGGCGTCCCTGCGAGACGAGTCACCAAACGCGAAGAGATCGATGAAGCGATTACCTGGGCGCGCAGTATCAAAGGCCCAACCGTGATCGAGTTCCGCGTGGAGCAGGAAGACGCGGTCTACCCGATGGTTCCCGCAGGCGCGGCTTTGGACCACATGATACAAAGGCCTGCGAAATAATACCGTCATTGCGAGGAGGGTGCTCTCCCCGACGAAGCAATCTCCCTCAACATATTGGGGATTGCTTCGGGCTAGCGCCCTCGCAATGACGATACAAGGAGAATCAAATGTTATACACTTTCATTGCATTGGTAGAAAACAAACCCGGCGTGTTGAACCGCGTGGCATCGTTATTCCGCCGACGAAATTTCAATATCGAGTCTCTGGCTGTCGGGCGGACTGAGAAAGCTGACATCTCGCGCATGACCATCGTTGTAGATTGCGCGAATGGCGATATCGACGCGCACAAGATCGAAGCGAATCTATATAAACTCGTCAACGTGATCGATGTGCAGGACGTGACGCATCAACCTTCGGTGACCCGCGACCTGGCTCTGATCAAGGTGATGGTCGGCCCCGAAAAACGCGCCGAAGTCAACAGCCTCGCCGAAATCTTCCGCGCCCGCATCGTGGACGTGGCGGCTGATTCTGTCATCGTTGAGATCACCGGCACCGAGGATAAGATCGAGGGCATGATCGAACTCCTGCGCCCGACTGGCATCGTTGAAATGGTACGCACGGGTCAAGTCTCGATGACGCGCGGAGTCAACGATGGAGTCCGCCGTGTGCAGCAAGGCGCGGTAGGAAACAGATACGAGAATGAATATGAAGACATGGCGGAAATGGCGCCGTAAATTGACAATATGTCGTTGCGAGGGCGTTAGCCCGAAGCAATCTCATGTAATCATTAAACACTAAATTTCATATGCAAGGAGATTGCTTCGTCGCCCGAAGGGCTCCTCGCAAAGACATAACTTAAACAGGAGATCAGAAATCATGGCAAAAATTAATTTTGGCGGTACAGTGGAAGACGTGGTAACTCGTGACGAATTTTCACTTGATAAAGCGCGTGAAGTATTGAAGAATGAAGTTGTGGCGGTTGTAGGTTACGGCGTACAGGGACCTGCCCAGGCGATGAACATGCGTGACAATGGAATCAAGGTCATTGTTGGGCAGCGCGAAGGGACGAAGAATTGGGATAAGGCCGTCGCTGACGGCTGGGTGCCCGGCGAGACTCTCTTCAATGTTGAAGAAGCGGCTGAAAAAGGAACCGTCATTCAATATCTACTTTCGGATGCGGGTCAGCGTTCACAGTGGCCGAAGATCGTTGAATGTTTGAACGAAGGCGACATGCTGTACTTCTCGCATGGCTTTTCTGTCACATTCAAAGATGACACTGGCGTTGTGCCTCCTCCGCATGTGGATGTGGCTCTCGTTGCACCCAAGGGTTCTGGTACAAGCGTCCGCCGCAACTTCCTTGCGGGGAGCGGAATCAACGCCAGCTATGCTGTTCATCAGGATCACACCGGCCGCGCAAACGAACGCGCCATTGCCTTGGGCATTGCCATCGGCGCGGGATATTTATTCCCGACCACTTTCAAGAACGAAGTCTATAGCGACCTGACAGGTGAGCGCGGCGTTCTTATTGGCGCACTCTCTGGCGTGATGGAAGCGCAGTACAACGTTCTCCGCAAGCATGGACATTCCCCCAGCGAAGCCTTCAACGAAACAGTTGAAGAACTCACGCAATCATTAATTCGTCTCGTTGGCGAGAACGGCATGGACTTCATGTATGCCAATTGCTCCACCACCGCTCAACGCGGCGCACTCGACTGGCATCCGCGCTTCCGCGATGCGGTTGCGCCTGTGTTCGATGACTTGTATGAATCCGTTCTGAGCGGCAACGAGGCCCGCATCACGCTCGAAGCCAACAGCCGCGCGGACTATCGTGAAAAACTCGAAGAAGAATTAGCTGCTTTCCATAATTCTGAAATGTGGCAGGCTGGCGCGGCGGTTAGATCATTACGTCCTGAAAACTGGAAGAAGTAGTCGTCAGGTGGTCGCGTAGTTGATTAGTCACATAGTCTTGAAGATGTGGCAACGGACTACAAGACAATGTGACTATTTGACAAGGAGACTAAATGAGTAACTATGTAAAAATTTTCGACACTACTTTAAGAGATGGCGAGCAATCACCCGGCGCGACGATGACTTCGGCTGAGAAGCTGGAAGTCGCGCGTTCGCTGGCGCGCATGGGCGTGGACATTATCGAAGCTGGATTCCCTGCCGCGTCGCCGGATGATCTTGAAGCCGTCAGACGAATCGCTGTCGAAGTGGGCAACCCGCCCAAGGCGGAGTCTGATGCGCGAGTTCCTGTCATCACTGGGCTGGCGCGCGCAAATAAATCCGATATTGATAAGGCTTGGGAGGCCGTCAAGGATGCGCAGAAGCCGCGCATCCATACCTTCCTTGCGACTTCGGCGATCCACATGAAACACAAGTTGAAGATGGATCCCGAGGAAGTTGTGCAGCGCGTTTCTGAGATGGTTGCGTATGCGCGCGCGCTCTGCGCCGACGTGGAATTCAGCCCCGAAGATGCGGGACGCTCTGACCCTGATTTTTTGTACGTTGTGCTGGGCGAGGCGATCAAAGCTGGCGCGACCACGTTGAACATTCCCGATACGGTTGGATACACCACGCCCGATGAATATTTCAAATTGATCGACGGCATTATCAAGCACACGCCCGGGATGCATGATGGCATTACGGTCTCGGTGCATTGTCACGATGATTTGGGTATGGCAACCGCGAATGCGCTGGCTGGAATTCAGGCGGGCGCGCGCCAGGCTGAAGTGACCATCAATGGCATCGGCGAACGCGCGGGCAACACATCGCTTGAAGAAGTTGTGATGACGCTCAAGACCCGCCATCCGATTTTCAATCTTGAAACTGGGATTGAAACGCAGCAGCTTTCGCGCGTTTCAAAACTTGTCAGCAATTACACGGGCATTGTGGTTCAGCCGAATAAAGCCATCGTCGGCGCGAATGCGTTTGCGCATGAAGCGGGTATTCATCAGGATGGAATGCTCAAGCACCAGACCACGTATGAGATTATGCGCCCCGAAGATGTGGGCGTGAATCAAACCACATTGGTGATGGGCAAACATTCAGGCCGCGCCGCGCTGCGCTCACGCCTCGCCATTATGGGACATTCGCTCGACGAGGCCGAACTTGATAAAGCCTTCGCGCGTTTCAAGGAATTGGCCGACCGCAAGAAAGTCATCACCGATGCCGATCTTGAAGCCGTGATCGCCGATGAATTCTACCGTCCGCGCGATGTGTTTTATCTCGAAGGCTTGCAAGTCTCGTGCGGAACGCTCGGGATGCCCACGGCCACCGTCCGTTTGCGCGGCCCTGACCGCGAGGTCTATAACTTTGCTTCGATGGGCACTGGTCCTGTGGATGCGACGTACAAGGCCATTGATGCAATCATCAAAACGCCATGCAAACTGCTTGAGTTCAACATCCATGCCATCACTGAAGGCATCGACGCGCTCGGCGAAGTGACTGTCCGCATTCAAAGCGACAGCAGCGGCGATACAAAAATGGATGCGCAAAGCGAGCTTGAATATGCGCGCGTCTATGGCGGTCACGGCGCGGACACTGACATTATCGTCGCCAGTGCAAAGGCGTATATCAATGCGCTCAATAAATTGATCATCGCCAGGACCGAAGGCACGCAGCCTGTTCAAAATAATTTTGGCGTAATGCTTGGATAGCATGTCGTTGCGAGCCGTTCTGTGGCGAAGCAATCCCCCAGTTAATTGGAGATTGCTTCGTCGGGAAGAACACCCTCCTCGCAATGACAGGAACCTATAAAAGGAGAAATTACCATGACCACTCAAAATGAAAATGCCAACTATGACTTTCAATCTTTCGATGACCATCCTACTGCGCCGATGTTCCCTGCCGGTTGGGATTTGAGCGCGCTTCCTTCCACGCCGACAATTGAACCTGCTCAAGAGGTAGATGATTCCTCTGAAAGTTAAAACCACTAACCGCGAAGCACGCGAAGGTCGCAAAGATTTAAAAAGGTTTTCTTAGCGTTCTTCGCGCTCTTAGCGGTTCAAAAAAATCTTATGCCTAAAACTCTCTTTGACAAAATTTGGGAATCGCATGTTGTTGCAGAACAACCTGAATCTCCCGCCATCCTTTACATTGACTTGCACCTCGTGCATGAAGTCACATCTCCGCAAGCCTTTACGGGCCTGCGTCAGCGCGGACTCAAAGTCCGTCGCCCTGAAAAAACTCTCGCCACGATGGATCATTCCATCCCGACGACTCCGATCGATGTCCCCATCGCTGATGCAATGGCCGCCGCGCAGATCAAGCAGATGGAAACCAACGCCGCTGAATTCGGAATCACCCTGCACGGCATGACCAGTCCGCACCGCGGCATCGTCCACGTGATAGGACCTGAACTTGGACGCACCCAACCCGGCATGACCATCGTCTGCGGCGACAGTCACACTGCCACACATGGCGCATTTGGCGCGCTGGCTTTCGGCATCGGCACATCCGAAGTGGAGCATGTCCTCGCGACTCAATGTTTGCTGCAAAAGAAACCGAAAACCTATGAAGTCCGTGTGAATGGAAAATTATCCAAGGGCGTTTCAGCCAAAGATATTATTCTTGCTCTCATTGCAAAGATCGGTGTCGGTGGGGGAACGGGGCACGTTTTCGAATTCACAGGCGAAGCCATCCGCGGATTAACAATGGAAGAACGCATGACCATCTGCAACATGTCCATTGAAGGCGGCGCGCGCGCGGGTATGATCGCTCCCGATGAAGTGACCTTTGAATATCTCAAAGGCCGCGAAGCTTCTCCCAAAGGCGCGGACTGGGACAAAGCCGTTGCTTACTGGAAGACATTGCCCAGCGACGAAGGCGCAACCTATGACAAATCCATCACGCTCGAAGCCTCCGAACTTGAGCCGATGATCACCTACGGAACAAACCCCGGCATGGGTATGAGAATCACAGACCATGTCCCAAGCGCGGAATCATTTACCGAACCTTCACAAAAAGCCGCGTTTGAAAAAGCATTGGCGTACATGGGACTCGAAGCCGGCCAATCCCTGCTCGGCAAAAAAGTGGATGTGGTCTTCATCGGCTCATGTACCAACTCACGCATCTCTGATTTGCGTCTTGCGGCCTCAATCTTAAAAGGCAATAAAGTCGCTGATGGTACGCGAGTAATGGTTGTCCCCGGTTCACAGGATGTCAAGAAGCAGGCTGAACTGGAAGGCTTGGACAAAGTATTCAAAGAAGCTGGCGCCGAGTGGCGTGAGGCTGGATGCAGTATGTGTATCGCGATGAACGGCGATCAACTCCAACCCGGTCAATATGCCGTTTCCACCAGCAACCGCAACTTTGAAGGTCGCCAAGGCAAAGGCGGACGTACTTTCCTTGCAAGTCCCGTCACTGCGGCAGCAACAGCCATTCATGGCGTTGTCACCGACCCGAGAACAATCAACTAATGCAGAAGTCAGAATGAAGAATGTACAACCAGAAATTCATCATTCATCATTCTGCATTCATCATTCGGAGAATTATGGCCCAATTCACAACACTAACTTCCCGCGTACTTCCTTTGCCTGTCAACGACATTGACACGGACCAGATCATCCCTGCGCGCTTTCTCAAAGCGACCGACAAAAAAGGCATGGGTGACAATCTCTTTGCCGACTGGCGTTATAACGCCGACGGCTCTCCCAAAGCGGACTTCGTTCTTAATCAGCCCAACTCAAAGGGCGCACAAGTTCTATTAGCCGGAGACAACTTCGGGTGCGGTTCGAGCCGTGAACACGCTCCCTGGGCGCTGACCGGCTTCGGATTCAAGGCGGTCATCTCCACATCCTTCGCTGACATCTTCCGCAATAACTCCTTGAAGAATGGACTCATTCCAATCATTGTGGACGAAGCAACTCACAAGATGTTATTCGATCTCATCGAAGAAGTTCCTAACACCGAGGTCACTGTTGACCTCGCTTCGCAGACTCTTATCCTGCCGAATGGTTCTGTAAAATTTCCAATCGACCCGTTTAACAAAACCTGCCTGCTCAACGGTGTGGATGAACTTGGTTACATCCTCGGCTTCGAAAAAGAGATTGCGGCATACGAGCAAAGAGCATAACATGTCGTTGCGAGGAGGGTGCTCTTCCCGACGAAGCAACCTCATATTAACAAGGAGATTGCTTCGGGCTAGCGCCCTCGCAACGACATAAGGATCAATATGCAAAAAATCCAAATTTATGACACTACTCTCCGCGACGGCACGCAGTCTGAAGGCTTCACGCTTTCAGCCAATGACAAAGTCCGCGTGGCTCAGCATCTTGATGAACTCGGTGTTGCCTTCATCGAAGGCGGCTGGCCCGGCTCGAACCCCAAGGATGTTGAATTCTTCGAGCGCGCGCGCGACATGCAATGGAAGAATGCGCTCATCGCTGCATTCGGTTCCACTTGCCGCGTCAAGGGCGGCCCCGAAGATGATGCCAACATCAAAGCCCTGCTCGATTCCAACACGCCCGTTTGCACCATCTTCGGCAAAACCTGGACTTTGCATGTCAAGGAAGTTTTGCAAACCACGCCCGAGGACAATCTTCGCATCATCGAGCAATCGGTTGCGTATCTCAAATCAAATAACAAACGTGTCATCTACGACGCTGAACATTTCTTCGACGGTTACAAAGCGGATTCATCTTATGCGTTGGAAACTTTGCAAGCCGCGCTTCGCGGCGGGGCGGAAACGATCGTTCTATGCGATACCAACGGCGGGACATTGCCCTGGGAAGTGGAACGCATCGTTCGTGACTTGAAGCTGGTCATAAAAAGCCCGTTCGGAATCCACACTCATAATGACGGCGAGTGTGCCGTGGTCAATTCGTTGACAGCGGTGCGCGAAGGCGCAATTCAAGTACAGGGCACGATCAATGGCGTCGGTGAACGCTGCGGTAATGCCAATCTTGTTTCCATTATGGCGGACCTTGAACTTAAGATGGGTTATGAATGTTTGCCAAAAGGAAATATTGTCAAGTTATATGACCTTTCTCATTTCGTTGCGGAAGTTGCCAATATCACACCCGATGAGCATTTGCCTTTTGTCGGCAAATCCGCGTTTGCGCATAAAGGCGGAGTGCATGTCGCTGCGATGAGACGCAGCGCGCAATCCTACCAACACATTGAACCTGAACTCGTTGGAAATAAAATGCGCGTGGTAGTCTCTGATCTTTCAGGTCGCGGCAATTTGCTCAGCAAAGCCGAAGAACATGGCGTGGAAGTGGACGGTACGGAAGTTGTGCCCATTCTCAATGAGATCAAGGAGCTCGAAGCGCGCGGTTTTTCCTTCGAAGCAGCAGAAGCATCTGTGGCGATCATGCTCAAACGTCAGGAATATGGATACAAGCCGCCTTTTGAACTGATTGACTTCTTTGTTAATGTCGAGCATCGTCAGGGACGCGGTATCTTCGCGGAGGCCATGGTCAAAGTGAGAGTACAGGGCGAGGTGCTTCACACTGCCGCTGAAGGCAATGGTCCCGTCAATGCGCTTGACCTTGCACTGCGAAAAGCGCTTGGCGGCTATTATCCGCAAATTATGAATTTTCACCTGTCTGATTACAAAGTCCGCATTCTGGATTCAGACCACGGCACAGAGGCCATCACCCGCGTGTTGATTGACACACGTAACAATACCAGCCGCTGGAGCACCGTCGGCGCGGGTACGAATATTATCGAAGCCTCATGGCGCGCGCTCGCGGATTCTGTGGAATACGGGCTGATGGTGGCGCATTAATTTAATTTCCCCGTCATTGCGAGGGCGATGCTTTTCCGCCCGAAGCAATCTCAAACACGATGGCGGAGATTGCTTCGTCGCTAAGAGCAAGAGCGCTCCTCGCAATGACGAAAAAGGATATGTATGAAATATAACATTACCCTCCTCCCCGGCGACGGCATCGGACCTGAAGTTGTAGGTGAAGCCGTGCGCGTGCTGGACTTCATTGCCAGTAAATATCATCACACTTTCGAATACAAAGAGCGCCTGATGGGCGGTTGTTCGATTGACAAATACGGTTCGTCACTCACCGATGAGACTCTCGCCGATTGCCAATCCGCCGATGCGGTTTTGCTCGGCGCAGTGGGCGGCCCGAAATGGGATGACCCAACGGCCAAAGACCGCCCAGAGCGTGGATTGCTCGCTTTGCGCAAAGGTCTTGGCGTGTTTGCAAATTTGCGTCCTGTCAAAGTGCATCCCGCGCTGATGGAATGGTCACCGCTCAAGCCTGAGAAATTACAAGGCGTGGATATTCTCGTCGTTCGCGAACTCACGGGCGGACTGTACTTCGGCTGGCCCAAGGGGCGCGACATCAAAGACGGACGCGAACGAGCAGTCGATACGCTTGAATATTACGATTACGAAATTCGCCGCGTGATGGAACTGGCTTTCAAACTGGCGAAAGGCCGCAAGAAGAAAGTTACTTCTGTGGATAAAGCCAACGTGTTAGAGTCATCGCGGCTGTGGCGTCAGATCGCAACCAAAGTCGGCGCGGAGAATCCTGACGTGGAGCTTGATCACATGCTGGTAGATACCGCATCCATGCGGCTGATTACTGGTCCCGCCTGGATGGATGTTATCGTCACTGAGAACATGTTCGGCGACATTCTCACGGACGAGGCGTCGGTCTTGGCAGGATCAATGGGGATGCTGCCCTCTGCCAGTTTGGGCGAATCAGGCGTCGGGTTGTTTGAACCGATCCACGGATCTGCGCCAGATATCGCAGGCAAGGGAATCGCAAATCCAACTGGCACGATTCTTTCATCGGCCATGTTATTACGCCATTCATTAAAGTTGGAAGCTGAAGCAGCAGCCATCGAAAAAGCTGTCGAAGATACGATTACCAATGGCGCACGAACTGCGGACATTGGCGGCAAGTTAACTACCCGTCAAATGGCGGATGAAATTATAAAAAAATTATAACCACGTAGGGGCGGGGTCACCCCGCCCCTACAAAACCAAAAGGAGAAATCATTATGGGAATGGAATCGAAATTCATTTGGATGAACGGAGAACTTGTGCCGTTCGAAAAAGCGACCATGCACGTGCTTACCCCCGCCATTCATTACGGCGCGGCTGTGTTCGAAGGCATTCGCGCTTATGACACGCCGAAGGGCCCCGCTGTCTTTCGGCTGACTGACCATGCAGAACGTCTGCTTGATTCGGCGCGCGTTTTTGGCTTCCGCAATTTGCCGTGGACAACGGAGGATGTTGTGAAAGCGGTAAAAGATACCGTAAGAGCCAACGGATTCAAGGATTGCTATATTCGCCCGCTTTTGTATTTGGATGGCGGCGGCTGGAACTTGAATGTGGATAACGGCAAACCGTCGCTGGCGATTGCGACTTGGGAATGGGGCAACTATCTCGGTGAAGAAGCGATGGCGAAAGGCATTCGCGCCAACATCTCATCGTTCACGCGTCATCACCCGAACGTGTTGATGACCAAGGCCAAGGTGTCTGGCAACTATGCAAACAGTTTCCTCGCCAAGACCGAGTCTGAGAGATTGGGCTTCCAGGAAGCCATCATGCTTGATCCGCAGGGATATGTGGCAGAATGTACTGGAGAGAATCTTTTCATGGTGCGGCACGGCAAGATCATCACGCCGTCCACTGCGCCTGTATTGGAAGGTGTGACGCGACACTCCATTCACACGATCGCAAAGGATATGGGCTTCCGTATTTTGGAACAGCCTATTTCACGCGATCAACTTTACATCGCGGATGAGGTCTTTGTGTGCGGTACCGCCGCTGAATGCATCGGATTAAGCGAAATTGATTTCCGCACCATCGGCGATGGCAAGACTGGTCCCACCACAAGAAAGATTCAGAACATCTATCATGATGCCATTCGCGGCAAATTGCCGAGGTATGAGTCATGGTGTGAGTATGTGGATTAAGGGATGAAAAATGAAAGGCGTGCCGCATCGCACGCCTTTTTGATTTTAAGGGGGAGTCATCTTTAAACTAAGCGGGGGAGTGCCGCGCCACATTTCAATACGGCGGAATGATTCGACATATCCCATTTTATAGTATGCAGGCAGGTGCGGGTCGTTGACCTGGATGTTTTCGAGTTGTGTATCCAAACGGGGATATTGATAATGTAAATGCGAAAGCAGGGCATATGCCACTGTCGCCGGGTCGCCCACTTCGGTCTTGATGGCGAAGCGGGTCAGTAAAAACTTCTGGCGTTGATACACGAGCCAGCCGCGGCTTCCATCTGCGAGCATGATTCGCAGACCTGAGACTTCACCCGCGTTGATCAATGACTCGGATTGATTCGTCCAGGGTTGGGTGCCGCGGTCACGCCCCACCAGCACGAGAGCATCCATACGATCCAGGCGTTCGGCGTCCGCCACGATCGGGTCGGGTGGCGGCATGTGCGGCGCGCGGCGGAGTACAAGGAGTTCGCCAATCTCACGGAAGCCAAATTTCAGGAACAGTTGATGCGCCGGTACATTATTCTTGATCACTTCGAGCATGACAAAGTCGATGGATAGCTGCGCCGCCTGATCGATCAAGCTTCCCACTAAGTTTTGTCCCACCCTGTGACGCCGCGTATTGGGAAGCACCCCGAGGCGCGTCACCCAGACTCGGCTTTCACGCACGCCCAGCATCGCAACCCCGAGCATTTCCCCGCTCTGTGTGACCGCAACCATGGAGTAGTTCAGGTCGACATCGTATGTTGAAACATAATCAGCCAGGCGGGCCGCATTCATGGGCATTGGCACCATGTAGTCAACACGCGTTTGGTTGTAGATATCCGTGAGTTGTTCAAGACTGAATTGACTCGCGGGAATAAGTTGTACGGAATCTGCGGTTGTAGACTGTGACATTTAATGAACTGTTAGAAAGGATTCGACTTGAGCAATGAAGTCACTGATCTTCTCGACCGGCTTGCTGATGTACCCATTGCATCCGTAGCTATCCACCATTTGCCTGGCTGTTTCCTGTGGCCATGCCGTAAATGCAATAATCGGAGTGGCGTCCAGCACAGGTTCGGCGCGCAGCCAGCCAGCCAGTGTTTGCCCATCGTAGTCGGGCAGGCCAAGGTCAAGCAGGATCAAATCAGGGCGTTGCGTTAGCGCAAGGTCCAAACCAGATTCTGCATCCGGTGCGTGAATGACTTCATATCCGCGCGAAGATAATGCTCTTCGCACCAGCTCAACATTATCGGGAACGTCTTCTATCAAAAGAATTTTAGTCACGGTCACACTCGTACAAATTTATTTTCAAGCCTTGATGCGAGTATAGCATATCCGCTGTCGGCACCATAAAATTTTAGCATTCATCCATGACTCGCAATGAAATGGATGGACAACCGATCAGTTTGATTTCTTTATGAGAATTGAAAGTTGACATTGACATTCCCAAATGCCTCAGGTAGAATACGGTTCGCCTTGAACATGGGCCTGTAGCGCAGTTGGGAGCGCGCCTCAATCGCACTGAGGAGGCCAGGGGTTCGAATCCCCTCAGGTCCACAGATTTACGAATAACGAT
>JACRBH010000102.1 GCA_016234535.1 Chloroflexota bacterium | reverse complement strand
AGGTAGCTTGATAGTTTTTGGTTTTCGCCTCCTCATACATAACTCCTTAAAAGAATTTGTATGAGAAGTATAGGGCCTATTAATGTGCAACGACTATGTTAAATTACTTATCGAACATACCACTAGATCAGATCGTGATGTAACAAAAAAGGTCGAAGCGTTTTACGCTTCGACCTTTTTTTGTTTGATTTGTTCCTGCCGCTTTATTACTTGACGGACGCTAAACCCGAGGATGATTAGACCCAAAACCAGACCGCCAAAGTTGCTAAGAAACTCATTGACCAATTCCCATTCACTGCCGAACAAATAGCCCAGCCCGCCGTAGCCAAAGATCCACACGACTTCGCCTAAAACATCATAGAGGAAAAATTGTTTGAACGGAAAGCGGGTCGTTCCCGAAAGCAGATTGACGGGTAGTGCAATTGCTGTCACCAGGAACCGTGAAAAGAAAATGGATAAAAATCCATATTTCTGAAAGGACTGTTCTGCTTTTATCCAGCGCGGGGTTCCGCTAAAACGAAGCAAGACCTTATTACTGAAGTAATATCCCACTGAATAGCTGAGACTGTCACCGATCACAACGCTGATGATACTGATGAGTGCGGTGGTATACCAGGGTAGGATTCCCTGCCGCGCGAATGCACCTGCGGCTATCACTAGCGCTGTACATGGTAAAGGCACGCCAAGCCCGCCGATAAATACAAGTATTCCAAGCAGAGGCGCGCCATAATTAATGACTTGTGTAAGAAGAAATTCAGACATGTAAACTTACTTGCTATGGCGCGGGAACTGTCAGCGCGGGAACTGCTGTTGGAGCAGAAGCAGGTGTCGGCGGCGATTGATGCGCGAGAATCGTATCCTTGATCAGATTCAGTACGTATCCGTCCTGACCCGGATAATATTCCTCGTTCAATTCTTTCAGGCTTTTCTCGTGATCTTTTTGTGGGGAAAGATTCAATGCTTCAAAAATTATCTCAGGCGGCACCTGATAGGTTCTTGAAATAAATGGAATCGTCATCCAATCGCGAATCAGCTCGACATCTGTTTCCACTTTTCCGGGCGGCGGGGGATGGTGCCCGTTGAATTTTCTAAATGCGTGAAATGCGCGCAATCCAAAGAAAGCGGTGAATAGAATTCCAATTGCGATGAACCCGATTACCAATCTGCGCTGGCCGGGGTTTGTATGCGAAGACATAAAATTCCTTTGAACTAATCCTTCCACTCCAATTCAAAATCGCCGATGTAAACGGTGTCGCCTTCCTGAACACCCGCTTCGTGAAGGGCTTTGTCCACGCCGAGTCTTTCCATCAATTTTTGGAAGCGGCGCAGGGAGCCATCGTGCTCCCAATAGGTCATCTTTGCGGATCGTTCGATGGCTACGCCGCTGACTCTCCACTTGCTCGCCTCTTCCTGCTGGACCTGGAACTGGTTCGGGTCAACGGGCGGCTTATACACTGGGAGAGACTCTTCCAACTCTTCAGCCGGGAGTTCAGCCAGCTTGCGATGCGCTGCAATGAGAATATCGCGCGTGTTGGTGCGCGCCATCGCGGAGGCGGTGAACAACTCAACTTTTTTCTTTTTGAAACTTGCCTTGATGGCTTTTAATTTTTCCTGCACATCGGGCTGGTCGATTTTATTGAGTACAACGATCTGCGGCTTCTTGGCGAGGTTCGGGTCGAAGAGCGCAAGTTCACTGTTGATCTGGCTGAAGTCAGCCAGTGGGTCTTCGCCCTGACCATCTATCATATGAATGAGCACGCGTGTGCGTTGAATGTGCCGCAGGAAATCATGCCCGAGCCCGGCGCCTTCCGCCGCGCCTTCGATCAGGCCGGGGATGTCTGCCATGACGACGGTGGTATCAGCGTCAATGTTTGCCACGCCGAGATTGGGTTCGAGGGTGGTGAATGGGTAGTCGCCGATCTTTGGCTTGGCATTCGTCAGCGCGGCGAGCAGGGTGGATTTCCCAGCGTTGGGCAGACCGATGATGCCGATATCAGCTATCAGCTTAAGTTCGAGGCGCAGCATTTTTTCCTCATGCGGTTCGCCGCGTTCCGCCATGCGTGGAGCCTGATTCCGCGATGTGGCGTAATGCTGGTTTCCAAGTCCGCCGCGCCCGCCTTTGCATACCAGCAATTGCTGGCCGGGTGTGGTAAGGTCGCCCAGAAGCGCGCCTGTTTCAGCGTCATAGATGACTGTGCCGAGTGGAATATAAATGATGAGGTCTTTCCCTCCGCGTCCGGTCATTTCTGAGCCGCCGCCATTTTTACCGGGATCTGCCGCGAACTTTTCATTCTGCCGAAACGCAGATAGTGTATTGAGCGTGGCTTTCACTTCAAAGATGACATTGCCGCCCCTGCCGCCGTCACCGCCATCGGGACCGCCAAGCGGCACAAACTTCTCGCGGCGGAAGTGAACCATTCCGTCTCCGCCTTTACCTGATTTTACGTGGATATTGACTTGATCTATAAACATGCTCCCATTATACATGGGTGGCGGGGATAAACCGCTTTTGGCAGCAAGCCCGGGAAAATATCCCTATTTTGTTATTCCTGTTGACCGTTCTTGTAGTAAGATTATTCTAAATGGGAAAGTTTTATTTTATAAAGAAACCGTGAGGTCAAAATGGATAAGAAGGATGATTATCTTGATCAAATAACATCTCAGCAGGGAGT
>JACRBH010000009.1 GCA_016234535.1 Chloroflexota bacterium | reverse complement strand
TCGGCTGGGCCAAATTTGTTTGAAAGTCCACCAGGCCGAAAGTCCGATAAGGAAGCGAATGATCAGCGCAAAAATCTGCCAGTAAAGTGGAATCGGCGGAATCAGGCTCGTCGTCGCGTAGAAGATCGGTCCCAAAAATGGACGGAAAGGCATAAAGGCGGGGATGAATTCTGCCGGTCCTAGAAATTTTGCGATCCATGCAAACGGCCAGTCGTCCCAATAGAAGCCCGTGTAGGGAAGCAGAAGGCCGTATCCGAGGATCGTGAGAAATAAAAATAAAAAAATAGGGTGGGCAAGTTTGGCGCGAAGAGTTTGCATTATGGAATTTGCTTGATCTTGCAGAATGTGGCGGTTCCGCGCTGGATGGAGAGGAACACAGGCGCAGCACTAAATGTTTGCAAATCTTCATTGGTGCGTGTGTTGACAAGCACGAAATCGCCGGAACGAATTTGCCCGAACTCTGCGCGGTAATCGCGGATGGCAATGTGTGGGGTGGCGTAGTATGCGGCGATATACGGTTCTCGTTTTACAAAAAGCTGGGAGCCTTGCGGTGCGTTTCGATCGAATTTTAAAACTGCTTCGCGATAACAAGTGAGCCAATATTCTGTTTCGTAAGTGCGGAAGGCTCCGCTTGTGCCGCCTGCAAATGAATTGTAGTAGGCGTATTCATAGGGATGGAGTTGCATCGCGCTGTAAACACCGGGCGCAAGCAGAATGCCCGCAAGTGCAATTGCCACCCAACGGGTTTTTAGTGCATTGAATAATTTATCGAAAACGAAACCTGTAAAAATAAAGACCGGTGGAAGGATGAATAGAAAATGACGAAAGCCGTCATACATCGGCGGTTTGCGAAGAATCACGAAAGAGGCGGGGATGATGAACCATAATAAAGCGAGCATGAGGAGAAGTCGCTGTTTGTTATTCGATTTCCAAAACCCAAGAATTAAGCCAATGCCAAATAATAACCAAACTGGTTCGGTGAGGGTGAAGCCAAGCAGGACAGGCAAATATCTGCGGGGCAGTTCATCAGCCAGATAGACAGTTCCGTTGAATAAGACTTTTAGCTGCGTGGGGTTATCGGACATGAACCCAAAAACTTCGATGAATTTTTGAAGCGGGTTCGTCCACAAATATGGCCAGACAATGAATGCAGTCAGAATGGTGAGGAGGGCATAAGCCGCAAGATGCTTTATAAATATAGGTGCTGTATCTTTTTTGAATTGGCTGAGTGCATAAATTCCAACCAGTACGCCGGCCAGCGGACCGAGCACGCGAATGGACGTGGCTATCCCAAGAAAGAATGCGGCGAGAAGCATGGACCCTAAAGGTTTTGTGCCAGCCTGATTGAGTTTATTGTTATGTAAACCTTTAGGGTCTGTTTGCGCGATTGAATCAACCATCTCAAATCCGAAGCACATGGCTCCGAGGAAGAATACCAGGAATGGCGGGTCCTTTGGGTTGATAAAGGCATGTCCCCAAAGAAGCGGCTGCCATGCAAACAACGCGGCGGCCGCGGTTGCGGCAGGCTTGCTCATCCATTTTTTTGCGAGACGATAAAGCAGATATACACCAAGCTGGAATGTAAGAAAGTTAATCAGATGCCACGCGGATGCGTTGTCCAATCCTGTAGCTTCAAGCAAAGATACGACTGGATGTGCGATTAGGATGTAAGCCGGGCCGCGGTTGGCGTGGTCTGTTCCACTCGCACCGTAGGAATTTTCGAGGTTGAAATTTCCGCTGAACCATTCGGAGGGTGAATAGGCGTAGCCGAGAGCGTTGGCGTAGTCATAAAAGAGAGGTTCGTCCCATGAAAAACCGTAACTGCGAAACGTGAATAAACCGACCACGATGTTGATGGTCAGCAAGATAAGGATGGGATGTTGGCGAAATTTTTGCACGATGGGGGAGATTTTATTTCTGTGAGATGCGATGCGCCTGCCGTTTTTTTGCCTGTTCCATGCGCTGACTATCCTCTTCCGTTTCCACGATCAATTCAGGGACAGAGGACGGCCTGCCCGTGTCATCCAATGCAACATAAACGAGGTACGCTGTGTTCGTGTGAGTGCGTTCACTGGTAATGGGATTCTCTGCGATAACTTGAACCTCAGCTTCCAATGATGTCCGACCGGCGTAGGTCACTTCTGCGTTGAGAATGATCAGGTCGCCAATTTTGATCGGCTCGCGGAAGACGAGCGAGTCAACGGCTACGGTCACAACGCGCTTCTGGGCGTGACGCATACAGGCCAGAGCGCCCGCTTCATCTACAAGTTTCATAATCCAGCCGCCATGGACATTGCCCAGATTGTTGGCATGTTCAGGCTGCATCAGTTGTGCGATGCTAATGCGTGAGGCATGGGGAGTTTTAGGGGTGGGGGCGTTCGTCATTTGTTTGATTTAACTCTAAAGAGCTGATTGTTATGTGTAGCGCGACATTTATGTCGCATTATGAATTTGGCGACATAAATGTCGCCGCACAAATACTAATCCATATCCTGGCGGCTTTCGCCGGAGTCGACTGTGTGCAGGCGTTCGGGAGCGTCAAGCAATACATCAATGACAGAATGACTCAACTCCGGCATCATGGGGGCAAGGGGAATTGTCGCGGGGGGGTAAATCTTTTTAGGACGCGGAGGCGGCTTCAGGCGCGGTTTGAGCGTGGATGTCGCCCGCTTGCGGACAATGCGCGGGTCGTTGGTCAAGGTTCCCACGTAGTCTCCGAGCACGGAGTAGATTTCCCGCTTGGGGGTGATGAACCCGATCCAGTCTCCATTGCGATTGAAAATGTATGGATAAACTAAAAATGCTTCGGCATCGCCTTTGGTGGTGTAAATGGGAATGATCGTGGGCTGACTGTTGTTCATTGACTCACCTTTTCAAATGCTGTCAATGTCATTATACGTCCAATACCTGTTAACAAAAAAGTTCCAAATCATTACAATTCCAACCGCCGCGGCGAGGGTGATGTTGTTGGCATAGAATTCCGCAGTTTTCGGAGATGCGTGAAAAACGCTTTCGAAAAAGCGCAGCACAGGCGGCTCGACGTAATGTAACGTGGGAATGCGGATCGCCACACCCGCTGTGTTTACCAGGAAAAACATCCCCAATTGATGAAGCAGCGGGCGTGAACGTGATTCGGGGTACGTCCAAAAACGATTCCAGATGAAGTTGCTGCATACAGCACAGGTAAACGAGATCGTGCCTGCGAACACGAGGGACATGCTTGTCAAATGCGAGAGCAGGTTCATTACACCAAAATCAATTGCCGCGCCGAGAGCGCCTACCAGAGCAAATTTGAAGAAACGATTCCGCTCTTTTGAGTCCGTAAGGATCATACAGTTCCCAGCTTTTCTTTGAAGAATGGAATGGTGCGGCGGATGCCTTCCTCAAGGTCCACTTTTGGCTCCCATTTCAAAATTTCATGGGCGCGGGTGATATCCGGCTGGCGGCGCTGCGGGTCACGCGCGCTGCGCGCATCCACATAGGTGATACCCGCCTTGTTGCCGGTGATCCTGTTTATTGCCTCGGCAAATTGCAGAATGGTCATTTCGATTGGATTTCCAATGTTTACCGGCATATGCTCATCGGAATATAGGAGGCTTACAATTCCATCCACGAGATCATCCACATAACAGAACGAGCGGGTCTGCGCGCCGTCACCATAAACAGTGAGCGGCTGGCCGAGCAGAGCCTGTTTGAGCAGGTTCGGCAGGGCGCGGCCATCCTCCAGGTCCATGCGTGGACCGTATGTGTTGAAGATGCGGACGATACTGGTGTTCACATTATGGAAACGGTGGTAAGCCATGGTCAACGATTCTGCGAATCGTTTGGCTTCGTCGTACACGGCGCGCGTACCGACCGGGTCCACGTTGCCGGCGTAATCTTCCGTTTGGGGATGTACTTCCGGGTCGCCATAAATTTCGCTGGTGGAGGCAAGCAGGAAGCGCGCATTTTGTACGCGTGCAAGACCAAGGCAGTTATGGGTTCCAAGCGCGCCCGCTTTCATGGTCTGAATGGGCAGGTTGAAGTAGCCTGATTTGGACAGCGGGTTCGGGCTGGCAGGTGAAGCGAAATGCAGGATCGCATCCACTTTGCCGGGGACGAAGATGTAGTTCGAAACATCGCGCCTGAAGAATGAAAAATTTTCATTGCCCGCCAGATGGGCGATATTATCCGGGCTTCCGGTAATGAAGTTATCCATCCCAATGACTTCATGTCCGTCTTTTAACAAACGGTCGCTTAGGTGGGAGCCGAGAAACCCGGCTGCGCCAGTGATCAAAATTCGCATTGCATGTCCTCTTTCAAAATTTTATAGACCCTGCACAGACCTGACAGGTTTTATTATGATGCAGGCCGATCAGGATTCTGGGAATCAAAACCTGCTTGATTGATTAGCGCTTTGTGAAAACCTGTCAGGTATTAACGCCAGTCTATTTTATTTCCAATCAATTGCAATGATGAGACCATCGCCTGTTACTTGATAAGCATCTCCGTTCTCGCTGTCAACGAGCCAGAGATTGCCTTGATAGATCACCGCAATAAAATCACCAGCCTGACCTTCAATCTGTTCCGGCGCCCAAACAGGAGTCTGCGGTTCGATTCCGTTTGCATCTGCCGGCGGGAAGAGCGCTTTGCTGTTCGAACCATCGCGGTCCATGACCATCAAACGGTAGCGGCTGGATTCGCTTTGCTCGACAAAAATAGATTGCAGATACGCCACCCAATAAGCTTTCTCTTTTCCATTGGATTGGATTGCAGAAGTGGATGGATAGGAAAACATGCCGGTTGAATCGATGACGGACACGGTCGCTTCGCTGCTTAACGAGGTGGCTGAGAGGTCAAAATAAGGCGACTCTTCGCTGGTAATGGGCGCCGGTGCCGGCGCATGGCTGACGTAATAAATGGTTTCCCCATCCGTGCCCCATGTGACGGGAGGAATCCATGCCCAGTCGCTGTGCGTGTTGAGCGGTGTGATTTCCAGCAGCGGTTTGAGATAGCCGCCATCCTGATCCACCAGGCCAATTTCATCCGGGCGCGCGTATGCCAGTTGACCGGTTGGCGAATAGGAAAATGACATGCCCCACCAGCCGTACACGCCGCCGCTGTTTGCTTCGAGCAGTTTGCGCGGCGTGCCGCCCGTGATGCTGACGCGATACAAGTCATTATTCGCCTGCCAGCCGGGGGATGTGCTGCGCGGTTCAACGGTCGAATAGGCAACAGAATTCGTGCCTGGAATCCACGACGCGAAATGAACTACATTTTTCCCTTGTAAATTGACAGGCTTGGGGTCAAGGTTTTTGGTACGCACCGACCAAAGTGTATTGATCTCTTCGCTGGCGGGCTTTTTGGATTTTCTGGTAAAGATCAAATATTCGCCGTTTGGCGAAAGCGAGAAGATGCGCCCGTCCAAATCACCGGTGCTGACGATGACGCGCCGGTTGGCGGTGGAGCCTTCCATGATCCAGGCGTTTCCGCCGGCGAGATACGCGATCACTCCGGGCACATTCAACGGTGTGAAGGAGGATTGCGCTCCGACCATCACGATCTCCGGCAGGGCTTCGTTTAGCACAACTGTCTTGACCGAAGACTTGCTGACCTCAACATTATCTTCGAGGATGATTCTATATGTAATTTCTTCCAACCCATTTACGCCAGCCTGGACGAGTCTTGTCTCACCTTCAGGGAGCGTTTCGTTGCGAACGATCTGCCGCTCAAACGGGACAACCACCTGTTCGGTATCGAATTTTTCCTCAACACGGGTGAGGGTGATCTTGTCGCCGTCACTTAGTAGTGTATAAAATGGAGGCTCGGTACGGTCTAATTTTCCCGGTGCAATGCCTGCGCTTTGCAAGGCCTGAGTCACCGTGCTTCCTGCCGTTACATTAACTTCGCGCGTTGTTCCATCCACGGCAATGGTTACAGCGATTTCGTCACCGAATTGAGGGGAGCGGCAGGAAACTGTCAGCCATGCGAATGCAAAAAGAAATAGAAGCAGGCCGGGGCGGGGCGTGAGGCGGGACATGTCGGGTATAATCCAGCCGCTATTTAATTCGACCGGTCATTGTCATGACACCGTCTGCAATCGTGATCGATTCAAGTCGAAAGCCGATGGCAACCGGCCCAAGCGAACCGGTGAATGCTTCATCAATAATTGCGCTGATGGCGTTGTTGATTCCCTCAGGCGCCGGGATCGGGCCGAAGTCGGCTTCAGCGATTTCGATCTTTGGCAGGCCGCTGGTTTCATCGATGCCTACATTCATCGTGATCAAAATGTTCGCTGCGAACATGCCGCTTGACATTTTGCCGTACATTTGCATTTGGCCGTCGCGCAGAAGGATTTGCGGATCGGTAAACGGCGGATTTGTTTTTTCCTGCATCTTGAGCGCAATGTAGGATGTGAGCTGGCTTTCCGTGAACTGCAATGTGACAACGCCGCTCTCCGCGCCCGCGATAAAAGCCTGTTCGATGAGCGTGCGCATGTTTATCACTTCGTTCTCAGAAACTGGAACGGTCTG
>JACRBH010000005.1 GCA_016234535.1 Chloroflexota bacterium | reverse complement strand
TTTTATTTCAACCCCCATTCAAAGATACGAGTAGGGGCGTCAACATTAATGATTGTGAGTGTAAGTTTCGTCGCACCCTCGAGGATGGGTTTGCCATCTTTTGTTGTGGGAAAGATTAACTTGCCTTCCACATGATGACCGCCTAGTGGCGCGTCCCAGATAGCTGCTTCTACGCTGACCCCTGTGTCGGTGGTGAGGGTGGATAACTTTGCAAGGTCCATAATCAAGTCTATGGAGTGAGTGGTCATCACTACATCGAACTCGAGGGTGTCAGTCGGCGAGTCAAGGTTGAGTGGTGTAATTTCGACAATAATTGCCCCTTGCTGGTCAATGCGCATGGCCAAGTCATTTGAAGGGGAGGAGGAATCTCCCGAAACGGAATCAGGCAGAGGGTCGGTTTGAGGCGCTGTCGAAGACGCAGAACATGCGCTAAGTACAAGGGATAAAATCAAAATCGCGGGTAAAAGAATTCGTTTCATATTGTCTCCAGAATAGGTTGAAGTTTCTGTCGTTCACGATAAAGCACAAAGAGCATGACCCCAATTCCAATCAGATTCATGGCTAGGCCCACAAGCATGAACGGGCGCTGATAGCGGGTTAGAAAACTCGCCGCCGCGCTTAGTCCAAGAATGGGGAGAACATCGGTGACATGATGAATGCAACAGGCAATCATTGCAGTGGCGGAAGTGCCTCCGCTTGCGCCCATCATGGAGCCAGCATGACCTGTGGATGTAATTGGAATGAAGAGACGGAATCGCAATATGGTATATAAGGCGGCTTGAACCCCGAAGCCGACGATGATTGGGATGACATACCAACGATCGCGCACGAGTTGAGAGGAGGCGTAGTCCCAGCCCTGTGCCCAAGTGAGAATGCCGATATAGAATGACGCGATGAGGGTCGAACCGAGCAGGAAAGCCGCGAGGGGAATTAGAAAACGTTTCACCATTAATCTCCTTTTTACTCATCATAGCCTTTACGGATCCGAACGTCTTGCGCCAGATTGCCGTAAAACCGATAGGCAATTCTGCCTATGCCCTTTTCAATGATTCTTTATGAGTCCTTTACATTTATCTGTTAGGATTTAACGCATAAATAAAAAGGAGTGAATTATGTGTGGTAGAGGAATTGGAAATCTGTTATTCCCGCTCGTCGCTACAGGAGTGTTGACAAATGAGACGACGCAATCCGCGGCTGTTGTGACTTCGCATGCAACCTGCCCGAATTGTGCATCAAAGGTTTCAAAATCGTTCGATTGGTGCCCTCAATGTGGGACAGGATTAAAACCCCATGCCTGCGCATATTGCAGTAATCAAATGGAAAGCAACGCGCGGTTTTGCCCATCGTGCGGCGCGCCAGCAGGAAGCAGAGGAAAATCATGAGTGGTTTCAATATGCAAAGATTTAATGCGGCGGGCCAGGCTTTCGAAATCGACCCTGTTTGTGAAATGAAAGTTGATCCGCAGAATCCGCCATTCAAGATTCTGTATAAGGACAAGACCTATTGTTTTTGCTCCGAGGTATGCAAGCATTTGTTTGAACGTATGCCAGAGAAATACATCAAGGTGGGCGAGACATAGAACAATAACGATCTATATATGCGTCTATTTCTCAGAAATAGGCAATTTTGCTTACTTCTGAATACGCCACGTGGCTCTTCATGCACCTCGGGTAATTCCATACAATGGAACTATCTGAGGTGCTTATGAATATTTCTCCTTTCCTATCAATCAACCATCCTTGTGACGAAGCTTTACAATGGGCCATGAAGCAGCTGGTGCAAGCAGATTTACGTCCAATACAAACTTTTGATTTGCATACAGCACGACTGGCGATGCACGATTGCTCCTGCCCAAATCATGGGACAGAGGAGTGTGACTGCCAGATGGTGGTTCTATTGGTTTACGGGAAAGACATAGATGTTTCGACCCCGCTCAATACAAGTCCTGCCACCCTGATCCTGCATGGCAATGATGGACAGACTTGGGTTTCCATTGCGAACGATCCGCAGCAACGGGCGGACGTGAAATTGATCCATTCCATTCAGCAGGCGCTTGAAAACAAAGTGCCTGTTTTCATCTCAAGGGCTGAATAGGCCATTTGGCTTACATTCAACTGCGTCAAATTGCTCTGGTTAGGTAATGGGGAATTCTTTATATTTAGGCGCCATCCCAACTTTAAGAGGAACTATGAGAATCAAGAAGATACTGATCTTTTCGCTATTGACTCTGGCTTGGATTTTGTCGGCTTGCGCGCCTGTTGAGACGCCAGACACAACAATGCCGATGAGCGACAACCCAATGACACTTGCCCCTGGCCGCGAAGCGAGTGCAGATGTGACCGCCACCCCAGGCAGTATGATGGCGGACAACCCCGGAGCTGCGCATATGATGGAGCCGATCACCGCTCCAAACGTTCAACCTGCCACTGAAACAACTGGTGGGCAGCCGCTTGCTTATCGCGAGGAAGATGGCATCAAAGTATTCGAGCTGACTACAAAAGCGGTGCAATGGCCAATTTTGGATGGCGTCACGGTCACGGCATATACATATAACGGGACCGTGCCCGGGCCAATGATCCGCGTCACGGAGGGGGATCAGGTCAAGGTCATAGTAAAGAACGAGCTGGATGTTCCAACTACCATTCACTGGCACGGAGTCGAAGTCCCCAACGCAATGGACGGCGTGCCTGGAGTCACACAGGATCCAATCCAACCTGGTGAAACGTTCACGTATGAATTCATCGCCAAACCCGCTGGCACGTTTATGTATCACTCGCATTTTGAAGGTGATGTGCAAGTAGGCGCTGGCTTGTATGCTCCGTTCATCATTGACCCGAAGGAAACTGAAGCCAACCCGCCTGTTATCGATAAAGTGCTTATGCTCTCCGAAGTACGGATGACAGATGGGGAGACCTTTGCTGCCATGCCAATGGGCGGAATGGAGCCCAATTACTTCACGATCAATGGCAAATCATTTCCTGCAACCGAGACGATCACGGTTAAGAAAGGTGACCTGGTTCGCCTGCGCCTGATTGCCATCGGACAATTCATCCATCCAATGCATCTGCATGGGATGCCATTCAAAATCGTCGCCACCGATGGGCATCCTGTACCAGAGGCAGCGCAATTGACGAAGGACACAATCAGTGTCGCGCCCGGCGAGCGTTATGACATCGAATTTGTCGCCACAGAAACGGGGCAATGGATGCTTCACTGTCACATCCTGCACCACACCACAAACGATAACGTGGAGCCGGGCGGCTTGATGTTGATGATCAATGTCGTTGAATAACACGTCATTGCGAGGAGCGCTCTTGCTTCTTGCGACGAAGCAATCTTCCTCCATGCGTGGAGATTGCTTCGTCGGGGAGAACGCCCTTCTCGCAATGACGATTTAAAATCAAAGGAGAAAAAATGCGTAAGTTTATATTCATCAATATGCTCGTGGCATTGTCTGTATTGTTGGCGGCTTGTGGCGGTGCGGCAATGCCCGCTGATACAACTTCATCCAAGCAAGTGAATATTAAGTTGGAGACCAACCCCACACCTGCTGTGAAGGGTGATATTGAATTGATATTCACCATTACCGATGACAGCGGTGCGCCGATCGAAGGCGCAAAAGTAGATGTCGGTGCCGATCATCCCGCGATGGCAGGCATGGGCATGAGCGGACAGGCCACCGAACAAGGCGGTGGAAAATATTCGATCAAAGCCAATTTCAGCGATTCTGGCGATTGGAAATTATCCATCTATGTGCGTAAAGCGGAATTGGATTATAAAGAAGAAATCGAGTTTCCGATTCAATAGTTCAAATATAAACAGGCATCAGGAATCATCTTGATGCCTGTTTACCATTAAACTCAGGAAATCATATGAATTCAAAAAACAGGCGTCAACAATTGCATGACCGCCAGCGCAAACAAAAACTCAAGAGTAGTCTTATCTGGGGCGGGATTGGCGTGGTCGTACTTGCGATCATTGGCCTCATCGTCTGGCAGGGAGTCCGCCCGGCAGCGGGCGAGTCTATCCCGATTATGGTGAGCGATCCGCATATCCCGGTCGATAGCGATCCGGGTGAATATAATTCTGACCCGCCAACATCGGGTCGGCATTATGCTGAGGAAGCCAGGGCAGGATTTTTTGAGAATAACGACTATCAGTATCCTGCTGGCTATCTTGTTCATAATCTTGAACATGGGTATGTCATCTTCTGGTACAACTGCGGCCTTCTGGATGAATCTGGCTGCGCGAATTTGAAGGAACAAATAAAAACCATAATCGATGAGCTGGGTGGCGTAAAGTTGATCGCCTATCCCTGGCCTTCCCTTGATGTTCCCCTTGTCATGACATCTTGGGGACGATTGCAGCGCTTTGAAACTTTTGATGCAGAACAAATCAAGGCCTTTTATCGCGCTAATCTTAATCGCGCGCCAGAACCTGACGCGCCGTAGAAGGTATGTCCACAACCACAACACCTGCTCTTCCAAAATCCAAACAATCTATCTTCCAGTGGATTGGCACTCATTGGTTTGAGACTTTCCTGGTCGTGTATGGCCTGTGGGTATTCGCGCCTTTTCTCGCGCCATTCTTGATGTATATTGGTTGGACTGGCGCGGGAAAAGCGATCTACTTCATTTATTCATTTTTCTGTCACCAATTACCAGAGCGTTCCTTCTTTTTCTTTGGTGAAAAGAGCATGTATTCGTTGAGCGAAGTCCAAGCCGCGTGGCAGAATACGATCAACCCCATGATTCTCCGTCAATTTATTGGGAACGAAAGCATGGGTTGGAAGATCGCCTGGTCAGACCGCATGATTTCGTTTTACACCAGTGTCTGGGTGTTTGCAGCGCTTTGGTTTCCGTTTCGACGCAGGATCAAAACCTTATCCTGGTTCGGATTCATTTTGCTTCTTCTTCCCCTTATAATGGATGGCGGTACACATACCATAAGTGATTTCGCTGGCATCGGACAGGGCTTTCGCGATTCAAATCAATGGCTTGCGATATTGACGAATAACTCATTCCCTTCGACATTTTACGCAGGTGATGTGCTCGGTTCCTTCAACTCTCTCATGCGCTTCATCACTGGACTTTTAGCTGGTCTTGCCATCGTTTGGCTCACCTTCCCTTTTATTTTTCAGACTCAAGCCCTTAATCAGCAATTGGATGAATTAAGTTATGCCAAAGTCATCGAGCAAATCAAAAACCAAAATTCGCATTCTTCTGGCTGACGATCATCACATCGTCCGCGCGGGGGTGCGTCAACTGCTTGAAAGCGCAAGCGATCTCCAGGTCATTGCCGAGGCGGGGGATGGCGAAGAAGCCCAGGCGCTTATCCAGAAGCACAAACCCGATGTAGCCGTCCTTGATATCCAAATGCCAAAAGCCAGCGGTATCGAAGTGACTCGCTGGGTGCGCACCCATCTTCCCGAAGTGGGGGTGTTGATTCTGACTGCATATGATGACGACCCGTATGTGATGGCCGTTTTGCAGGCGGGCGCAAATGGATACGTGCTCAAGACGGCACAAGCCGATGACCTTATTCAAGCTGTGCGGGATGTAAATGAAGGCAAGTCCGCACTTGACCCTGCCATCACGCGCAAATTGATGTCCAACATATTCAAGGGAACAGAGAAGAAAATCATCGAACCGCTAACAGATCGCGAACTGGATGTATTGCGTCTTGCTGCAAAAGGATTCACCAATAAAGCCATCGGCGTGCAACTTAATATCAGCGACCGTACCGTTCAGGGACACCTCGCACATATCTTTGCCAAGCTGCAAGCCAACAGCCGCACCGAAGCCGTCATGCGCGCCGTTTCGCTGGGATTAATTTCACAAGGTTCGGGTAGTATCGTCGAGGAGTAGCTATGTCATTGCGAGCGCACTTCGCGAAGCAATCACCTATTCAACACTCCAGGTTCATTGATGAACTGGAGATTGCTTCGACGGAAGAACACCGTCTCGCAATGACATATTAAAGTAAGTTATGAAAAAAATTCTTCCTGGCTGGCGCGGCCTCACACAACTTTTCGCAGTTACCATCCTGCCGCTTACCCTGTTACTGTTGATCATCGCGTTTGGCGGCGTCAACATGCACCAGCAAGATATGCGCGCCCTGGTCGGAGAGCGTGACGAGCGCGCAGTTCAATCTTCTGCTGCTGCGCTCGAATCTGAATTACACCATCGCGTGGCGACAATTACCAGCATGGCTGTGTTGTCTTCTGAATATCTGACCTTTGAAGAGATATTTGCGACCACAAATGATCTTGCAAATGATTTCAATGGCGAAATAGCCTTTCTTGATTCCGATGGACGCCTGCTTGCCAATACAGGCAATGACATTTTTTGGACATGGGTTTCTCAAAATTTTCATAGTCTCTCCCTCGCTTCTCCTTCGGACCGTGAACCTGTTTTCTCCAGCCCAATCCTTGATCCCAACTCAAAGCGGCTTTTCGTCATCATTTCAGCATACTCCGCATCTCGTGACGTGATTGTGGCTGGCGCATTTTCTCCCGAATCGCTTGCCACAGAAACCCTCTCTACTACCTACCCAACAGGAAGCCATGTGACCATTTTTCTGTTGGATAAATCGCGCCGATTGCTTTTCGTAAGCGGCACACTCGCGCAGGAAACTTTGGACTCCAACCACCCAGGTGTGACGGAGGCATTGCAAGGCGGGAGCGGCGTTCTTTATGTCAAAAAAGATAAGACAGAACACGTTGTTGCATATAGTCCCATCGAATCGACAGGTTGGGCATTGATCACTGAGGAGGAGTGGGAAATGGTGATCAGTCCATCATTGCAATTGACCCAGATGGCTCCGCTTGTCATGGTGCCTGCTTTCATCCTGGCGCTGATCGCAATCTGGTTTGGCGCAAGGCAAATCGTCCAGCCGCTGCAGAGGCTTGAATCCAAGGCCGCTGCGCTGGCTTGGGGTGACTTTGAGTCGATCAAGGAGTCTGTCGGCGGGATATCCGAAGTGCAGCATCTGCAAATGGAATTGGCTGAGATGTCACGCAAGGTACAAGCCGCCCAAAACGGCTTGCACGACTATATTGGCGCGATCACATCCGCGCAGGAGGATGAACGAATGCGGCTGGCGCGTGAACTGCATGACGACACGATCCAAGCCGTTATTGCGCTTAAACAACGAGTGCAACTTGCTCAGAAATCTGTCAAAGATCAGCATGGACGTCAATCACTGTCAGAGTTGGAAACCCTTGCAGAACAAACCATCGAAAACCTGCGCCGTTTGACGCGCGCCTTGCGCCCCATTTATCTTGAAGACCTGGGGCTGGTGACCGCACTCGAAATGCTGGCGCGTGAAATGAGTTCTCAAAACCGTAGTAACGACTTTAGTCGTTCGATAGAACCAGCGACTGAAGTCGCTACTACGTCTCTCCTAGTAGGGTTCCAAAAAACGGGGCAGGAACGCCGCCTCTCGCACGAAGTGGAATTATCGCTTTACCGTATCGCGCAGGAGGGGCTCAACAATGTGGTTAAACATTCCAAGGCCTCCCATGCCGATTTGAAGATTGCCTTTGATATAGCAGAAATCAAAATGGAAGTGAGCGACAATGGCAATGGTTTCCTCGTGCCGAAAAGCCCCACCGAATTTGCCCCCAACGGGCACTTCGGTTTAATGGGTGTACATGAACGCGCCGACTTGATCGGTGCCCGGCTCGAGATAGAATCAGCTTTGGGAAAGGGTACCAGACTAAAAGTCCGATTATGAAGCGATAAACGCCGTAAGCCATTTTGCTTATGATATACACGTCCCGTTTTAGGCAGACCACGTCATCCCAAATTGAAAAATAGGCATAGGCAGAATTGCCTGCAAAGCTTTGGGTAATATGGCTCTCATTGACGATGTCTTTTAAGTAGGATAATCGATCCAAACATAAGGAGATAACAAATGGCAACTACCGTACATGATCCCGTCTGCGGAATGGACATTGACCCCGCATCTGCCGCCGGCACGTCTGAATACAAAGGACAGACCTATTACTTCTGCTCGCTTGGTTGTAAGAGGGCCTTTGATAAAGAGCCAGAGAAATATCTTGGCAAAGCCAACGAACACGCACACCAACATTAAACATCTCATCGTTGATCGAATGACCTGTCTTTTGGGCAGGTCATTCTTTTTGTTTGGCCAGACAAAAGCCTGGCATGAAACCTTCATCAACTCTTTGTTCCGCCTTTACAAATCCTTTAATCACGCCTGATATTCTTGAATCATCAAAAAGGAGTAAATTATGTTTCTGATGTGGATCGTCCCCCTGTTAGTAATTGGATTTGCGGTTTATGCCATCTCAGGTAATGGACTTGTCACTATATTAAAACCTGTTGTCAGCCACACCTGTCCGCATTGCAGTCAAGCCGTACAGAATGACTGGAAAAATTGCCCGCATTGCGGACAAGCTTTATAAAAGGAAAAACAAAATGAAAAAAATAAACTGGCTCGTTGTAAGTGTCATTAGTATCATTGTTCTGCTCTTCCTGTTTGGCGGAGGCATGATGGCAGGTGGATGGGGCCACCGCGGCTGGGGCATGATGGGACCTGGCATGACACTTGCACCTGGCGCAAGTGCAGGTGTGGGCGGTTGGGGATACTCTCCCCTTGGTTGGATCGGCATGGCTTTTATGTGGCTGATCCCAGTTGGCTTCATTGCGCTGGTTGTATTCGGCATTGCCTGGCTTGCGCGGAATGTCGGCAACTCCACTCCACCTTCTGCCCAGACGCCATGTCCCAATTGCGCGAAGGGTGTGCAAACGGACTGGCAGAATTGTCCCTACTGCGGCACAACGCTAAAGTAACGCGAGATTTATCTCGCCCTTTGCAACATGAATGTCGCGCTACCAGATGGCCTATCCAAAAGATAGGCCATTTTGCTTATATCGAATCAGGCTGAAAACCGCTCGTACACTTCGTCAAATGAATATACACTATTGGTATCTTTTATAAGGCAGGCAACTATGACTCAATACGATCCAGTTTGTGGAATGGAAATCGAACCCCAAAGCGCTTTCGCCAAACGCGAGCACATGGAGCAGACATTTTATTTTTGCTCTCAATCTTGTGTGGATCAATTCGACGCGGACCCGCACCGTTATATGATGACGTCTGCGACAACGGGATTCAATCCGCAAATGACTCTTACCCGCATCGAACTACCCGTGAGCGGCTTGCCGTTAAGGGAGCATTCGACTCACCTTGAATCGACTCTGCGCGCGCTCGACGGCGTCAGCGAGGTAAAAGTCAATGCAACGGCAAACAGACTTGAGGTCCAGTATGACGCGGGTAAAGTGGATGTGTCCAAACTTGTGGGCGCAGTCAAATCCATTGGCTTTCAAATCGGCGGCGCGAACGTCAAAATCGGAATCGAGAATTTACGCTGTGCATCGTGCGTCAAATTTATCGAAGATGAATTGAAATCCACACAAGGCGTTTTGAGCGCAACCGTCAACATCGCCACACAGGAAGCGACGGTGGATTATCTTCCGCAGAACACAACACTCTCGCAGTTGAATGCAGCGATTGAAACCTGGGGCTACAAACCGCGTCCCGCAACGAGCGATGCGCCCGTGGATAAGCAGGAAGAAGCTCACGCCAAAGAATATCGCAAATTGATGAACAAGTTTTGGTTCGCCGCCGCGATCTCTGTGTTTGTGATGATAACGGCGTATTACCAGGTTGTGCCCGTTCTGCGAGATTGGAACATGGATTCATTGCGATACTTGTGGGGTGTCACTGTGTTATTGACATTGCCCGTCATGTTCTGGTCAGGCAGTGACTTTTTCAATGGCGCGTGGGCGGCGTTCAAGCATCGCTCTGCAAACATGAACACGCTGATCGCATTAGGCACAGGCGCGGCATGGTTGTATTCGACGTTCGCGATTATGTTTCCATCCGTTTTTCCCGAAGGGACATCGGAGCCGTTTTATGATGTCGTTGCAGTGGTGATCGCCTTGGTCGTTTTGGGACAAGCGCTTGAGCTACGCGCCAAGGGACAATCCAGTTCGGCAATCAAAAAATTACTCGGGTTACAAGCCAAAACTGCGCGCGTGATTCGCGATGGCAAGGAAATGGATTTGCCCGTTGAAGAAGTATTGGTTGGTGATGTGATTCAGGTCCGCCCTGGCGAGAAAGTGCCTGTGGACGGAGTCATCGTCGAAGGCAGTTCCGCCGTGGACGAATCCATGCTGACGGGTGAGTCGCTGCCCGCTTCCAAAAAGATGGGCGATGAGGTCATTGGCGCAACCATCAACAAGACGGGCGCGTTCAAATTCCGCACCACCAAAGTTGGCAAGGATACCGCGCTCGCGCAGATCGTCAAGATGGTGCAAGACGCGCAAAACTCCAAAGCGCCAATTGCAAGACTCGCTGACATTATCTCTGGCTATTTCGTTCCGATTGTGATGATCCTGGCTGTGTGGACTTTTGTCATCTGGTTCGTGATTGGACCGCAACCGCAATTCGTTTATGCGTTGGTAACGAGCGTGACGGTGCTGATCATCGCCTGCCCATGCGCGTTGGGACTTGCCACGCCGATGAGCCTAATGGTTGGCATCGGCAAAGGCGCAGAGCATGGGATTTTGATACGCTCGGGTGAGGCACTCCAAACCGCGCGTGGAATTCAAATCGTGGTGTTGGATAAAACAGGCACGATTACAAAAGGGAAACCTGAGTTGACTGACGTTGTGCTCAGTGAGCAGTCATCAGTGGACAGTGATCAGTTGTTGAGATTGGCGGCTTCTGTTGAAAAAGTGAGTGAACATCCGTTGGCGCAGGCGATTGTTGAAGCCGCGCAGGCGCAAAAATTGGAAATCGCAGAAGTAAAAGATTTTGAAGCCATTCCTGGTCACGGTGTTTCGGCAAAAGTTGAATATAAAAACATCCTGATCGGCAATCTCAAATTGATGAACCGCGAAAAGATCGCGCTTGGTTCACTTGAAGAACAATCAAAATCCCTCGCTGACGATGGCAAGACTCCGATGTTTATTGCTCTCGATGGTAAAGCTGCGGGTATCATCGCAGTGGCGGATACGGTCAAGGAAGATTCTGCCGAAGCGATCAAGGCTCTGCAAAGCTTAGGCATCGAAGTGGTGATGATCACAGGTGACAACCGCCGCACCGCCGAAGCAATTGCGCGCAAAGTCGGAGTCAACAAGGTTCTTGCCGAAGTTTTACCCGAAGACAAATCCAACGAAGTCAAGAAACTCCAAAGCACAATCGTAAATCGCAAATCAAAAATCGCAAATGTAGTAGCTATGGTCGGCGACGGCATCAACGACGCTCCTGCACTCGCGCAAGCAGATGTGGGTCTCGCGATTGGCACAGGCGCGGATGTTGCCATCGAAGCCTCGGACATCACACTCATCAAAGGCAGTCTCAAAGGCGTGGTCACCGCGATTGAAGTCAGCCGCGCTACGATGAAGAATATCTATCAAAATTTGGTAGGCGCGTTCTTCTACAACGTGTTGGGAATCCCAGTTGCAATGGGATTGCTCTTCCCCTTCTTCGGTTTGCTGCTCAGTCCAATGATCGCGGGCGCGGCGATGGCTTTCTCGTCTGTGACGGTTGTGGGCAACGCCAATCGCCTGCGCGGATTCAAGCCCAAGTTCAGTGTGAAATAGGAGTCAAACATGAACACATTACAAATCTTTGTAATCCTTTCGGGAATCGTTCTAACAATTCTCATCGCCTGGTATTTTTGGTTCGCTCCCAAAGCGCAGACCCGAGTTGCTGTGTCCGCTTCTGGCGCGCAGGAAGTGGCGATCACCGTAAAAGGCGGCTACACACCCGATGTGATCGTCGTGCAGAAAGGCCGTCCCGTCCGATTGACGTTTACACGTCAGGAAAGTGTGGCGTGTTCGGAACAGGTGCTATTCCCTGATTTCAATAAGAGTTCACCTCTGCCTGAAGGCGAGCCAACTACCATTGAGTTCACGCCTGAAAAATCTGGTGAGTTCGGCTTTCAATGCCAGATGGGAATGCTGCGCGGCAAGTTGATCGTTGAGTGAAAAGGAGAATATTGACATTCAAGTAACCACTTTTGCTGGCGAAGTACGCCTGAAGGTAATTAAATCGTTGACCAGGATATTTTCTCGGTCAACGATTTTTTTTATTATGGTGAAGGCATAACAATTGTCACGAATGCTGCGTGATATTTGACATCAGTCATTTAGCTTACGACAATTCACGCCATATCGCGCTCTGGAGATTCGACTGGACACGATAAGATTTAGCAACCTTGATTACAGGAGGCAAGTCGCTCATGAACAGAAAAATACTCAGAAGTACGGCGGTGTTATTGGTCACCGCCATTTTATTACTAATGCCTGCTATGGTATTGGCTGACGGTGGGGAAGATAGAAATGTTGTAACCGCAAATGGTTACCTGATTGAACTGGTTTTCAAAGAACCTGCCGCGATTGGTGAAAACGAGTTCCACATTCAGATCACAGACGCGATGGGTATGCCCGTTCCAAACGCGGAAGTGGAAGTCTCTGCCATGCCTGTTGAGGGAATGGAAATGGCAACCGAAGCCCCGTCCGTCGGTGTGATGACCAGTAATAACACTATGGATGATATGGACATGGCGACGGAAATCCCATCCACTGGCGTGATGAAACCCAATGAACCTGCGGCAGATGAACATGGTGAAGAAGCTCTGACGATCATGCTTGAACCCACAATGGAATCTGGCGAATATGCAGGCGAATTGCACCTTGAGACATCAGGCGAGTGGATGTTCAATGTCCATTTCATGGTCAACGGTGAGACTACAGAAATTGACTTTCCGATTGAGATTGCCCGCACGCTCGGTTTGAATTACGCAGTCCTGGCTGGCTTCTTCGGCATTAATGGCATTGTGATTGCGACAGCGGCTTTCCTAAAACGCAAACCCGCCGTTGTTCGCAAGTAACTTTAATCTTTAGAGGATAATCTCCATGACAACTCCGATCAACACTCAAAACACATCCTGGATGAACGGCAGAAATCTGCTCGACAACAAGCTGATTAATAATTTCCTGCGCAGCCGCTGGTATCCTGGCATTATTCAATGGCCGACCCTGATCATTTTCATGGTCATCATGTTCGAGCTAATTCTGGGACCCGAAGCCGCACATGACAACTTCGGCACCGCTCTCACCTGGGTGCTGTGGTGGCCGTTGATCCCGATCATCTTCCTGTTTTTGGGACGCTTCTGGTGCGCCATCTGTCCGTTCGCAAAGATCAACGATCTCGTTCAAAACTTTGTCGGTAACAATCGGCCTGTTCCAAAATTCTTGAAAAAATACGGCATCTGGATCATTGACGCGCTCTTCATCTTCATCACGTGGAGTGACCACGTCTGGGGTGTGGTGGAAAATCCGCTTGGCTCTGGCATCCTGATGTTGACCCTCACAACAGGTGTGGTTGTCTCGGGCGCATTCTACGAACGCCGCACTTTCTGCCGCTACGTTTGTTTTCTCGGCGGGTTATCTGGCAACTATGCCCGCAACGGTATGTTGAGCCTGCGCGGAACTCCTGAGATATGTGCAACCTGCACAATCGCCGCCTGCTATAAAGGCACAGATAATTCCGCGCCCTGTCCCCTGTTTGAATTCCCCAAGACCATGACCTCCAGCGCCAACTGTGTGCTCTGCGCGGAATGTATCAAGGGCTGTCCCAACGAGTCCATCCAATTGACAGTGCGCCCGCCCACAAAGGAATTATGGTTCATCCGCAAACCCAAACTTGAAGAGGCTTTTCTTTCGGCGGTCATCATGGGCATTGTCTTCGTACAAAATGTGACCATGCTCGAAGTGTGGGGCAAGGTGTTAAATTGGCTGGAAAACGTCACAGGCACGACCAGTTACTATGTCACATTCAGTATTACCTTTGCCGCCGCGATCATCCTGCCCGTGGCACTACTCGGACTCACATCATGGGTCGCGGGTAAATTCAATAAGGTTTCTCTCATTGAAAACTTCACTCGCTTTGGGTATGCCATCATCGCGCTTGACATGGCAGGTCACATTGCTCACAACCTGTTCCATCTGCTGGCTGAAGGCAAATCCATTTACTACACAGGGTTGGGATTATTCGGCATGGCGGTCCACGGTGCATCGCCCGCCCTTGTTGGCACAAGCACCATTCAATTCCTTCAATTCGGCTTGCTGACGCTTGGTTTCATCGGATCGCTTTTTGTGGCCTATCGCATCGCAAAAATGAACAACACCAGCGGCAATGTCTGGGGAACCTTTGTCCCTTACGCAGTGTTGATGGTTGTCCTCACTATAATGAATGTTGTGCTGTTCACGCTTCCGATGGCAATGAGAATGTAGGACCTCTTGCTTCCTGTTATGATAAGGCGCAGGATGAAATCCTGCGCCTTACGTATTATCTATTGAACCTAATTTGGAGAAATGTATCTTGACTCAACCTGTCACTGCAACACCTCAATTGCCTGAATATAAAACAGTCTGCGGAGGTGTCATCAAAGACCCCGAAAACTATCCCAGCGCCATCTATCATGGAGAGCGACTCTATTTTTGCACTCGCGCCTGCCTGCGTGTTTTCGACCAGGACCCTGATCCATTCCTGGCAGGTGATGTGGAACATCCTATTGAAGAAGATTAACAACAAAGTCACAAATGACATTCCTCATAAGCCATTTGGCTTATAAGTTGTTGCGCTATCCTGCGCTGTAGTCAATTGACTTGTCCGACTATTATTGGGCTATCCGATACTGGAGGCCCAATATGTTTTCAAGAACACGTAAACTCATATTTCTTTCGCTCATGGCGATTTTATTGTCCACTGTAATTTCCGCCTGTTCAACTTCAAAATCAAACGATGTCCATCTCATTATGATGCCGATGGATCAAATGCCTGCGGACGTGCAAGCCGCGCCTGTGGCAGTTCAGGAGGCGTATCAATTTGCTTCCATCAATCCTGGCATCATGAAGGATATTCCCTGTTATTGCGGCTGCGGCGGTATTGGGCATACATCCAATTACGACTGCTATGTTTCAAGTGCGGATGCGCAGGGCAATATCCAATTTGATAACCATGCGCTCGGGTGTTCGATCTGCGTGGATATAACCAAGGATGTCATGCGAATGTTACAGGATGGAAAAAGTCCACAGGAAGCCAGAGCCTATGTAGATGCGACTTATTCGAAGTATGGAATTTCAAATATCCCATGACGATGAAAACCCGCCGCTTCATTTTCTGGACTTTAGCCTGCTTCTCCCTTGTTGGCTTAATCGCCGCTGTAAGTTTTTCCCGCCAACCCACCATCATCCACGCGCGTATCGCGGAAGATGGCGGCTTCATGCCAGATAGCATCAAGGCACGTGTTGCTAAACCCTTGAAACTGCGCCTCATCTCAGATGATGTAGTACACACCTTTGCAGTGGGACAATTTCCCATGCAACCTGTAACCTTCAAACCTGGTGAATCTGTGAACATCACCCTCACTTTCGATAAACCAGGCACATACACGTTTTACACAACAACACCTTCCAGTTCGAATTTTTGGCGCATGCGCGGCGTGATTGAGGTCACGGGGGATGGAGAGCCTCAAGCCGCCGAATCCCCTCTTTACGTTCGCCTCGGTTTGGATTTGGACGGGGAACATGAATCAGATGAGGAACATATCGAATTGTCGAACCAGCCCTCGGCTGAGCGTGGGGCGGTGTTTATCGATCAAATCCCAGCAATTATGTTTACATCCGATTACTACGTCTCGCATTCCCCGATGGAAACATTTGAAGAATTGCGTGACGAACCTGCGTTGCACATGCTAAACGATCAAGATATTTGGGATGTGGTCGCCAATGTTTGGGCGCAAAATACAACGAGCGCCGCGTTGATGGATGGAGAGAAACTCTATCAGGTCAATTGCGCGGCGTGTCATGGCGAGAACGGCGCGGGCGACGGTCAGTTTGCGGATGAGATGAAGGCCATCGCGGAAAAAAATAATGATGAACACGGCATTCAGGCCCCAACCGATTTTACAGATGCGGAGCATTTGCTTGAAGCTAGGCCCGTCATCCTGCAAGGGCTTCTCCTGCGCGGCGGTATGGGAACAGGCATGCCGATGTGGGGAACGATCTTTACTGATGAAGAAACCTGGGGGCTGGTCGCGTTTCTTTACTCAATTCAATTTGAATATCAAGGAGTACATCAATGAGCAAAAAACACAGGAAACAAAAGCAAAACAATAAATTTCTTCCACTTATCGTATTGGGAGGAGTTCTGCTGATTGCCGCCGCGTTCTTCCTAGCTAATCAAGGCGGCGGAGATGGCGGTGGAACGCCATCCATTGCAGTCGATCAGCAAAAGATCGATTATGGCGATGTGAAATTTGACGTAGAAAAAACATTCGCCATCAAAGTGACGAACACAGGCAACGGCACTCTGCGATTCAAAGAAGAGCCATACGTTGAAGTATTGGAGGGATGCTGACCTCCTGAACTGACCATCGGTTCGATGGTACTTAAGCCTGGCGAAAGCACAATCGTTGAATCATCTGTCTTTATGATGCACGAAGGCATGGACGGTCCGCACAACTTCGGGGTTCATCTCAAGACGAATGATCCGTCAAACCCTGATCTGGTTGTGAACGTGTTGTCAAACTGGATTCAGTAAAATTAATTGTAAGAAACTAAGCTGCGGGACAATGTACACTGTCCCGCAGCTTAGTTAAATCATTATCCCACCATGATTTTCGGACGGTTCTGTAAAGCCTCTGCCAAATGCACGGATTGGACATCTTCACTGCTGCTTTGAAAAGACGGGGAGTGGGGACATATGCCGCACTGGGCATATCCGATTGCGGTTATGATGTCAAATATTACTGGTCTGTACTATCATCCAAACATATAAATTTTTGGGTCCGTGAACGCCGAGTGTAACTGTTAATTCAATGTCGGCAGTTCGACTAGGCCCTGTGATGAAGACGAGATAGTTGCCATCTTTGGCTTCGGCGAAGACTTGGTGCATATCGGCGCGGAGCATTTCGGGGCGGACGATGGCGAGGTGAACACGCGGGGCGAGGGAAACAGCGCGCGGCTTTTCAGCCGATGATCGCAAAACGAGCGTACCTGTTTCTGGCAGGAGAAAATCGGCTTCGGTGATGCCGAGGTCGCATTGGGCGCTGGTGTGCTTATCGGCATTTGGGGAAACGAGTTCCACGCCGAGCGACGATAAGTGATTGGTAATTTGTAATTGGTTCAGGCGCGGCGTATTCCAGACTGTCGCTTTACGGATGTTTTGCTCGACGATTAATGATTGAAGCGCCGAAAGGATATTGGCTTGTTCGAGTCTTTCCGCCTTGCCCGATAACTTATTCACCTCTAAAAGAAAACGCTCGACCTCGGAGTCTTCTGATTCGGGAAGACGAGGCTCGAGGATATCAGGTCGCAGGCTGCGGGTAGGGTGAGGCGTGCGCGCCAATGAGCGACGGATATTTTCTAGAATGGGATTCGTCATCGGGTGGAGTCCTTTCCTTGAGTCGGGCGCGCAGTTTTCCACCATCTTCTAAAATGGGAGGTGAATGGCGGCAAGGGGCGGGACTTTGTCCAACGGCTGAGCGGATAAGGTGCGGAGGGAATCCAGCCGTTGCGTTTAAAGATGGACATGAGCGTGGGGAGGATGAGCGCGCCGAAGCGATATATCCAATTATGGGCGAGGGCAAGCGAGCTGAGGCCGGCGGCGGCGCGGATGGGAACCGGGATGGTGGGCAATGAAATCGCGTCGCCTTCTGCAACGCGGCGGCGCAGATGACGCAGGATGGTGGGGATGGGAATTTTGACAGGGCAGACATCGGCACATGCGCCGCAAAGTGTGGATGCATACGGAAGTTCACGCGCTGTTTTTATGCCGAGCATTTGCGGCGAAAGAATCGCGCCAATGGGACCCGAAATGAACCAACCATAGGCAAAGCCACCGACGTTTTTATATACGGGGCAAACGTTGGCGCACGCGCCGCAGCGGATGCATTTGAAGACTTCACGCCCGATGGGGTCTTGCAGGATGTTCGAGCGTCCGTTGTCGAGCAGGATGAGATGAAATTCTTTGGGACCAAACTCGCCTTCTTCATGGCGTGGACCCGTGATGAACTGGGTATAGGTGGAAAGTTTTTGTCCCGTGGCAGAACGTGCCAGCAATTTGAGAAAGACCGTGAGTGACTCCCAATCGGGGATGATCTTGTCGATGCCGACAACGGCGACATGCAGTTCGGGCATGGTGGTACACATGCGCCCGTTGCCTTCGTTGGTGACCATGACCAGTGTGCCCGTTTCAGCGACGAGAAAATTGCCACCAGAGATTCCCATTTCGGCTGTGAGGAATTTTTCGCGCAGAATCTCGCGGGCGATGCGTGCCAACTCAATGGGATCGGCGGGCGCGTTCATATCCAGTTTCTCGCTGAAGATGGCGGCGATCTCTTCTTTCTTTAAATGCACCGCAGGGACAATAATGTGAGAGGGTCCTGTGCCTGCCAATTGGATGATGTACTCGCCCAAGTCCGTTTCGATGATCTGAATATTTTCTTTTTCGAGAAAATGATTCAAACCGATCTCTTCGGTCGCCATCGATTTGGATTTGACCGCCGTTTTGACGTTATGTTCTTTGGCAATTTGAAGCACGATTCGATTCGCATCTTCGGCTGTTTGCGCCCAATGGACATGCCCGCCTGCTGACAGAATTTTCTCTTCGAGTTGCGCGAGATAGACATCCATATTCTCGATGGTGTGCAAGCGAATCTCCGAGCCTGCCTGACGCAGTTGTTCCCATTCAGGCAGTTCCGCCACACGTGCGGCGCGTCCGCTGACGAAGCGACTCGTTGCCTGTTGCACTGCGGCAGGGATGCTGGCAGGAATGTGTTCGCTGTATTCTTCAAAGCCGATGTAGGCGGGGGGTTCGCTCATGGGCGCTCTCCACGGAACACGCTGCACGGTTGTTGCGTGGTACATGTTCCGTTGCTGCTACTGTGACGACAATAGATCAATAATATGCATGGCGCGGATGTGCGAGCCTGCTTTATGCAATCCGCCTGCCACGTTCATTAGACAGCCTGGCTCACACATCACAACGGTGTCTGCTCCGCTGGCGACGATATCCTTGACCTTGTTCTCCATCATGGAACGGCTGACTTCGGGATAGGTTACGGTGAAGGCGCCGCCAAAGCCGCAACAGGTCTCTTCTTCTTTGAGTTGCACAAACTCCAAGCCTTTGACTTGGTTCAATAGAGTCTTTGCTTCGGTCTTGAGTCCCATCTCGCGCAAGTAGTGACAAGAGGCGTGATAGGTCACTTTGTGCGGGTACACCGCGCCGACATCTGTGACCTTTAACACATTCACCAGATATTCGGTAAATTCATAGGTGCGGGAGGCAATGTCTACAGCGAGAGCATGTTCAGGCGTGCCTTCTTTGAACAACTCTGCGTAATGATGCTTGACCATGCTGACACATGAACCCGATGGTGCGACGATGGGCGCATCACTTTTTGAGAATGCCCGCAGAAAATTCAATGCGACAGGGCGGGTCTTTTCTTCAAAACCATTATTGAACAATGGTTGTCCGCAACAGGTTTGTTCGGATGGGAACGATACGTCCACGCCCAAACGCTCCAGAATGTGGGTCATGTTCTGAAGCGTAGTGGTGTAAAACTGGTCACCAAGACAGGTAATAAAGAGTTGGGCTTTTGGCATAGGCATTAAGTAGGGGTGAAGTTACCCTGTCCTTAAGATAACTAGAACTTGCTATATGAGCCGCTCATGCCGCGGTATTCAATGAACGGTTCATTGATGATCTTTGCCGATAATTCCATCTGGCAGGATTCTTCCAGACAGGATGACCAGTGGAACGCCTCATCAAGCGTTTGTCCAGTGGCAAAACTGCCGTGTCCGCGCAACATGATGATCTTGTAGTTCTTCAACGCTTCGGCGACTTTGTTCGCCATTTGCGGCGTGCCTGAGGCGAATTCTTCGGTCACGACAGGGATTTTCTTGAGCAGGTAGGATGCTTCGTTGTCAATCGGCACCAATTCATCACGGGAAAAGGAAAAAGCCACAGCCGTGCGAGGATGGCAATGACAGACCGCCAACGCGGGGGTGTTCATATAAATAGTACGGTGTACCAGCAATTCTGTGGAAGCCAGCGCCACGCCGCTATCGTTTTTATCGAGGCGGGTTTCGATCAAGTCATGCGGCTTGAGTCTGCCCAACTGTGCGCCGCGGCGTTTGATAATGACCCGATCACCCAGGCGGATGCTCAAATTACCGCCATGTGAACTGATCATCTGCGCTGTGTATAGGTCTTCGCCAATCTCGCGGAACATTTCGTAGATTCTTTGGTCAATCATGATAAGTTCTCCTGTTTTCCAGGTATTCAGCATCAAGTTTTGTGAACTTGTTTCCCTGATGCTGGAGCACCTGGCGCAAATTTACACTAAATCTGCCAGACCCAACTCAGTTAACTTCTGTTTGGTTGGCACACCGTTCTCGTCCCAGCCGCGGGTGCGGTAGTATTCTTTCAACATGGGGTCCAACTTGGAAACCCAACCTTGTGATGGACCGTCCACAGGCGCTTCGTTGAGCAGGCGTGGGGGAAGCGTATCGTCCTTCGTCGTAAAGCCTTCACGGTTATTGTAAAGCCGTTCCAGATTCCACACGCGCTCACCGGCTTTGATCAATTCAGTGGTGGCATATTGAATACCCGTCACTGCACTGAGGACACGCGCGAAGTATTCATCCGCCACGCCCATGTTGGTGAATTTGCAGACCACCAGCGAGTCGATTGCCGCATTGGAATTCTGGTTCAGGATGACGAACGCGCTCTTTCCCTGGACCTGGAAACGGTCAATCAGTTTGGGCAGTCCCAACACTTCCAAGCCGATCATGTTTCCGCGCATGTGACAGCCGCCGCGGTTCGACGTGGCATAGAGCAAACCTTGCCCCTGTAAGCCGCGCGGATCATAAGCGGGCATTTCCAATCCTTTGGCGGTCATCGAAAGTTCGGGATGCCCGTACTTCGTTGCCAGACGCAGACTGCCGTCGGCGAGTTCGGCGCCGATATCCTTTCGGCTGGCAATCGCTTCAATGGTGGGAGCCAGCATATCGGCGAGTCCGAAGCGCAGGTCTGAATCCATGTAACCTTTTTCAGAGAGTTCCATCGCGCAGGCAATCGTCGAGCCGACCGAGATGGTATCCAAACCCAGGTCATTGCAAAGCGCATTCGCTTCGATGATGGCGGGCAGATCGTCAATTCCGCATTGCGCGCCAAACGCCCACGTGGACTCGAACTCAGGACCTTCGCCTTCCACCTTTTCTGTTTTGCTGATGCGTGTACAACCAATGGGGCACGCCCAACAAGCCGCATTCTTAACGAGATATTTCTCGGTCAACTCTTCGCCAGAGATCGCTTCCGCGCCTTCGAACTGGGTCTGCTGGTGGTTGCGGGTGGCAAGCGCGCCGATGTTGTTCATGATGTTCATCAAGACCACCGTGCCAAACTCAGGCAGCGCCTGGCTGGTGAGCGGACTCGCCGCAAGTAGTTTGCGGGTTTCGTATAGCAAGAACTTGAATCGTTCCGGGTCTTCGATGACGGGGCGTTCCCTGCCTTCCACCACGATGGCTTTGAGATTCTTCGAACCCATCACCGCACCGGGACCACCGCGAGCCATTGCGCGTTCGCGGTCATTCATGATGGCAGCCACGCGGCTCAAATTCTCGCCTGCCGGACCAATGCACAATACATTGCGTTTGTTATTATCCTGTCCTAGTTTTTTGGTCAGGGCAAATACGCGCATTCCCCACAACTCGCTCGCATCGTGGAAGGTGACCGCGCCGTTCTTGATCTCGATCCAAACCGGCTTTTCAGATTTCCCGCGCACGATCATCGCATCGTAGCCGGTCTTCTTGAACTGCATTCCCCAAAAACCACCGGAGTTTGCATCGAGCACGGTTCCCGTCAGCGGACTTTTCGTCGTCACAGAAAAACGGTTGCTCGTTTGATACCCCGTGCCCGTGAGCGGCCCATTGGTAAAGATCAACACATTTTCAGGGGATAACGGGTCAACATTTGGTCCAACCATATCCCATAAGAGGCGCGCGCCAATTCCACGCCCGCCAATAAACAGGCGCGCCATTTCCATATCCAACGGATAGATTTTATACGTGTGCGTACTGAGGTCTATCTCCAAAACTTTTTCTAACCAACCAGCCATACTATTCTCCTTGGCCGCCCGCAATAGGCGGAAAAATTGCGATCACATCCTGTTCATCGATCGCAGTGTTCAAATCAACTATATTATGCCCATTCAATGTGATGATGACATGCGGGCCGGGGATTCCATCCACAAGGATGGCAGCCCTCAATTGCAGATTCTGCCCGACGAGCGCGCCTAACACCCCGCCGACAGTTGATCCCATTACGGACAGTTCTTTCGCCCCTGCGAATTTTCGCAGGTTGGCAAACAATTTGATAACAGGCATGATTGCTTTGATAACTCTTTCTTCAATGATCGCCGATCCTGCGGCTTGCAACACAGCGGTGGGCTTTATGATCCAAAATACAGATCTTCCAATGAAGCGTTTATTTCAGGGTCACCGAACAGGGGCAAACTGCGCGTGCGCATGGTGTTGCCAAGGTCTCTGACCGCCTGCCGATCTAATTCTTTGATTCCTCCAACCATCAATGCCTGCAAAATGGATTTTGCGCTCATCTCCAGCAATTCAACCAACATTAGCGTTTCCCTGATACCGCCGCGAGACATGGTTACCAGGCCGTGACTCTCCATTAAGAAACTGTTGTATTTCTTCAGGAACGGCACAAAATTTTCCGCAAGTTGTTCTGTAAGCGGTTCGGCATAGGGCACCATTGGAACTGGTCCTACTTCAATGGTTGTCTCTGGGAATATTGGCCGCATGAGCCAGTTTTTGCCGCTGGAGATTGCCATGGCGCAAACGTACGGCGCATGACAATGAATGACCGTAACGATATCCTGTCTCAGACCAAAGAACTTAAGGTACATGAGCGTTTCCCCTGTAGGCTTGCGCTCGCCTTCCATTACTTTCCCGTTCATATCGATAAAGACCAGGTCTTGAATGCCAACATCGCCTTTATACATTTTCGTAGGCGTAATCAATAGCAGGTCATCTTCCAGCCGCCATGCCAGATTCCCGCCGCTGCTGGTTACATATTGATTCTGGGCCAGTCTATTGCAAACCCCGACGAACTCCGTGGCTTCAGCAGCGTATTTCTCGATCTTTTTCATCCTCAAATTCTCCTAGCTTTTATTGATAAAAGCGCGCCAGGATTTTCCACCCTTTGTTCCTCTACGCTCTTTGTTCATCAAAAAATATTTTGTTGTATATTGAAAATCTTGCATATCGCGCGGATATCATCCACAGACAGACCTTCGCCGATTTCGCCCGCCGACAAATTGAGATATTCATATTTCGCGGCAGTTTCAGCGTACTCGATGCGGTCTGTCGCCCGTTTGACTGAAACATCGGAACGCGCCATTACGCCGTGCTTTGCCCAAATGACAACACGGTGAGAGCGGAGCGCTTCCACATTCGCTGCCATCAATTCATTGGAACTCGGAATGCGAAACGGAATGAACCCAATGCCTTCGGGCAGGTTGACAATCGACTCGGGCTGCCAGCGCAGGAGATGTGTGTTCAGATAGCGCTCATCCTGGTAGCGCGTGATGTGGCTAAGATAAGTGATATGTATGGGCTGGGCATGAACGACCGCATGGAAGTTCGTGCCGCTCGCCAGAATCTGGTCGTAGTGTACGGCAAGGTGTGAGTTGAATTCACTGGTCACGTGCTCGAAGCGGCGGTGATACGAAGTGTACAATCTGCCAGTTTCTCCGCCTTCATTCACAACAATGCAGGCAATATTGGCTGTTGGCTCATCCTTGATCTCGCGCAGGCGGCGCCCCGAACCCGTAACGAGGAACATCGCGCCCGCTAATTCGGGCACGGGTCGTGGTAATTTGATTTCATCTTCTACAGGGAAACGAGTGCGCGGTTCGATATTCCAGCGCAAACAAACAGAGATGTTTCCTGCCGCGCCTTCACTGGCTTCCATCTCAGCAAGATGTCTGCCAGATTCGCCCATCATGGTGAGCAGGTCGTCAAGTTCGGGATACGGCGCTTCGATCATTTTATTTACCTCGCGAATTCAAAAGAATCCCGGATTTCCGGGAATTCAACTAATTTCAGCGTCATGGCTGTTTGAGTTGGATGACGATGACCGTTTTGCGTCAATCTCATTCCGCCTCACCCTTTGACGACCCCTTTTTTGAGAATGATATTGGCGTACAGAGCCATTTCGCTGGTTGCCAGCACGGCATAAGCATTTTTGGCGCGCTCGTAAAAAGCAAAGCGTTCGACGTAATCGAATTCCGTGAAGCTCGATTCGTGCTGTTGAACGATTTTGCGATAGTCTTCCCAGATGACCGGTTTGTACGGATCGCCGGGAACAACCGACATCAGCGCAGCCGGTTTTTCCACATATTGATCGAGCGGAAAGAGGCGCAGGATGGCATCTAGCACAGTCGGGCAGTCCATCCCATCCGCGCGCACCAGGCGTTGGGCAATGCTCGCCGCCGGAAAGTTCCCGTCTGCGATGACAAGTTCATCGCCATGGCCCATCTCCATTAAAACTTTGACAAGGTCGGGCGAAATAACAGGGGAAATACCTTTGAGCATGGGGTAATCCTATTTTCGTAATATGAGGTAACGGTTGTAAGCTTCATCCCATGTCGGGGAAGTTCGGGGTTCGTACGATGTCACGTCGAACGAGCGTAACACCAGCGCCCTCCCCTCCGCCAGCGATGAAAGATGACGAAGCCCGATTGCCTGCAACAAAATATTGCCGATCGCGGTTGCCTCCACCGGTCCCGCAATCACCTGGCAGCCGGTCACATCCGCTGTGAACTGGTTGAGCAGGCGATTGCGCGAGCCGCCGCCGATGATGTGGATCACGGGCAGTGCCTTGCCTGAAAGCTCTCGCAGTTTCTCGGTCGCCCAGCGATATTCGAGCGCCAGGCTTTCGAGAATGCACCGTACGATTTCAGCGTCTGTCTGTGGGATCGGTTGATTGGTTTCGCCGCAAAACTCGCGGATGCAATCTGTCATGTTGACGGGAGCGAGGAAGCGGCTGTCACCGACATAAACGAATGACCTTAGCGGGGGAGCTTCAACAGCCAGATTCGTCAAGTCATCATACGAATAATCTTTTCCCGCCCTGGACCACTGGCGACGACATTCCTGCAAAAGCCACATGCCCATAATATTCCTGAGGAAACGAATGGTGTCACACACTCCGCCTTCGTTGGTCAGGTCATACCGCAGGCTTTGCCCGTTGATAATCGGTTTGTCGGACTCGATGCCGATCAAAGACCAGGTTCCGGAACTGATGTAAATGAAATCGTTCCCCTCCGCAGGGACGGCTGCCACTGCCGAGGCGGTATCGTGACATCCCACTGCGATTACCGGGATGCGCTCACAGGAAGCATCGTCGGCGACTGAAGCGCGTAATTGTCCCAGCGATGTCCCTGGTGAAACGATCTGTCCGAAGATGTTCTGTGGAATATCGAGCGAGGAGAGCAGCTCGGAAGCCCAGCGTCTCTCACGTGGGTTGTAGCATTGCGTTGTGGTGGAAATGGTAAATTCGTTGGCTTTAGAGCCGGTTAGCCAGAAGTTGAACAAGTCAGGCGTTGCCAGGAACGAGCTGGCGTTTTGCAGGGCGGGATCTTTCTCCCGGCGCATGGCAAACAACTGGAACAACGTATTCAGTTGCATGAACTGGATGCCGGTCTGGTTGTAGATATCTTCTCTCGGGACAACCTGACATACAGCTTCTATCATTCCATTCGTCCGCGTGTCACGATAGTGATACGGATTCCCAATCAAGCGGTCGGAAGAGTCCAACAAACCAAAGTCCACGCCCCAGGTGTCTAGTCCGATTGCGGCTAGTGAACTGTTTGCGGATGCGACCCGCAAACAGTTTTGGATTTCGCTCCATAACCTCAGAACATCCCAGTGGATGTGACTCCCCACATGCACTGGCCCGTTCGAGAAGCGATGGATTTCCTCCAGGGTGAGGCGCTCATCGATGCGCCCCAGCATACCACGCCCACTTTCGGCTCCAAGGTCAATGGCGAGAAACGATGGACTTGGCATGGAGTACTAGCCATACAAAGCGCCAAAATTGGCGCAGGCGCGGTAATCAGCTCCTGTGTAGTCGCTCGCGCCAAAGGCGCTCCATGTGCTGGGGCGGAAGATTCGTTCTTCGGAGACGTTATGCATACAGACTGGAATACGCAGGATGGAAGCCAGGCTGATGAGGTCTGCGCCAATGTGACCGTAACTCAACGCGCCATGATTTGCTCCCCAATTTGCCATCACGGAATAAACATCTTGGAAAGCGCCCTGCCCGGTGACGTTTGGCACGAACCAATGGGTAGGCCAGGTGGGATTGGTGCGTTCGTTGAGCGTCTCGTGGATGTTTTCGGGCAGGTCAACTGTCCAGCCTTCTGCAATCTGCATAACAGGACCAAGTCCCTTAACCAGGTTGAGGCGGCTCATGGTGACGGGCATATTGCCACGTGTGAGGAAGCCGCTCGAATATCCGCCGCCACGGAAGTATTCGGTCATCGACGGATACCAGTTGGTCACCTCGAAACACTTCCTGGTTTCTTCATCCGTCACATCCCACCAGGGTTTGATGGCAGGTTGTCCGTCGATCTCATGCCAGCCAGTGGCATCGAGGCTGGCTGCGCCGGAGTTAATGAGATGAATCATACCGCCCGCGGCGCGCCCGTTCAGTTCATAGCCGGTGACACGCTTGACTGCAGTCGCACTCCAATAGGTACGCACGTCGGCAAAGATTTGGGCTGTGTTCGTAAGCAGGTGCCCAAAGAGCATGGCGGTGCCGTTAAGGCTGTCATTTTCGGTTGCAATGATATAAGGCTGGCGATGACCATTCCAGTCGAAGGAGGTGTTGAGGATAGCTTCGAGAAAATCACCATTGGGCTTGTAGTCAGTCCACTGCCGCTGACCCTGGAACCCGGATAAAATGGCGTTGCGCCCCAGGGCTTCTTCACCAAAACCAAGTTCAGCCAGACGGGGATTGCCATTCATGACATCACGGGCAATCATCGCCATTTTGACGACAGTTTCCCAATCCTTATCCTTTTGCTCGCGGCCGCGCTGCTTCTCAGGCGGGTTGTATTCCCGCCCCTCTTTACAGTTTTTCTTCGTCCAATCCAGAGCGCGCTTGAACTCTTCAGAATCATAAATGCCTTCGTCAATCCGCCGCAGAAACTCGGTCATATCCACGGTTTCCACGCGCATACCAAGATAGGATTCAAAGAAATTGTTATCCACGATGGAACCGGCAATCCCCATCGAGACGGCTCCGAAAGAGACGTAGGATTTGCCGCGCATGGTGGCAACTGCCAACCCTGTGCGCGCAAAGCGCAGGAGTTTCTCTTTCACATCCTCAGGGATATTCTGATCCCCGCCATCCTGCACATCCCGACCATAAATGGAAAATGCCGGCAGACCTTTTTGATTATGTGCCGCCAACACAGCTGCCAGGTAGACAGCCCCTGGGCGTTCCGTGCCGTTGAAACCCCAGACTGCTTTGGGGATAAGAGGGTCCATATCCATGGTTTCCGAACCGTAACACCAGCAAGGCGTGACTGTGATGGAGATCCCTACACCGGCGCGGGCGAATTTTTCGGCACAGGCGGCAGCTTCCGCCACGCCGCCGATCGTGGTGTCGGCAATCACGCATTCCACAGATTGCCCATTGGGATGTTTCAGATTTGCCGTCAAGAGTTCAGCGACTGCGCGTGCCATGGACATGGTCTGTTCTTCGAGCGATTCGCGCACACCCTGTCGCCGCCCATCTATTGTCGGACGGATACCGATTTTGGGCAGCGAACCTATCCAGCGATTTGGGCCAATAGTTGTGGGCATAGATACCTCCAGTGGAGAACGAAGTTGACTTGTTACAAGCGATGATGAACGATAATGAAAAAGAAAATAATTGCTTTTTACAGATGCCCTGCGAGGCGGTTTGCAAAGGGCATCTGTAAAATGAAACTAACTTACATGATCTTACTTGTACAGCACAGCCTGAATCGTGGGATCGTCAATATTGGTCTTGTCGTACCACATGAAGCCGGTGTCGATAGTCTTGGGCAGCGTCTCACCCATGTATGCTTTGTAGGCGGCTTCCACGCACTTGTAGCCAATACCGACCGGGTTCTGTGTGATTGCGCCCGCTTCAGCGCCGGAGCGGATGGCATCCATTTGCTGTTGACCGGAGTCGTAGCCGATGACGGTGATCTTGCCTTCCATGCCGAGTTCCTTCACCGCGTTCAACACGCCAATGATCGAGCCTTCGTTCGCTCCGAAGAAGCCTTTCAGGTTCGGGTGAGCCTGGATGATGGCTTTGGCGAGGTCAGTGGATTTGAGCTGGTCGCCGGCGCCGTATTGGGTGTCAACGATCGTGACGTTGGGATACTTGGCGGCAATCTGGTCGGTGAAGCCCTTGACGCGGTCGATGCCGGTGCGGCTGGTCTGGTCGTGAGCGATAATGGCAACTTCGCCTTCGCCACCGATCAGTTCAACCATTTTATCGGCAGCCAGGGCAGCTGCGGCAACGTTATCCGTGGCGGCAGTGGTCACGGGGATGTCGCTGTCAACGCCGGAGTCGAAACCGATGACAGGGATGCCGGCTTCTTTGGCTTTTTCCAGCAGGGGCTGGAATGCCTTGGAGTCGACAGCCGCAAGACAAATGGCGGCGGGTTTCTTATCCAGAGCGGTCTGGAACATTTCAACTTGCTTGTCGACCATGGCTTCGGATTCAGGACCTTCGAAGGTGATCTCTACACCTAGGTCCGCAGCGGCTTGCTCAGAGCCTGCTTTAACTGCCTGCCAGAACTGATGCTGGAAACCCTTGGAAATAACGGGGATATAGATTTTGGCGGGGGGGTCTGTGGCTACTGGTTGCTGAGGCTCCGGATCTTGCGCGGCGGGGGCTGGAGTGGGAGCGCCACAGGCGGCGAGCACGGAGACCACAAGGGTCAGAGCCATCAAAATAGAGACAAACTTGCTGAGTTTCATTTTTTCTTCTCCTATTTCTTTTGAATTATGTTGAATACGTTTCTGTCTTCTTGCCTGTGATATCTTTTGTGTAACCGATTGAACCTCCTTTTTGTTTATTGCTGACGCCGGCGCAGCATATCCAGAAAAACTGCCGCGACGACGATGCCGCCTGTTACAACCATCTGCCATTCCTGGGGAACGGAAAGGATGCGCAATCCATTCGTTAGTGTGCTAATGATAAAGGCTCCGATGATTGTGCCTAAAATCGAGCCTTCGCCGCCGCTAAGGGATGTGCCGCCGATCACGACGGCTGCAATCGCATCCAGTTCATAGCCGGCTCCGAGAGCGGGTTGAGCCGAATTTAACCGCGAAGCCATGAGTACGCCGCCTATGCCGCTGAATAATCCGCACAAGGCATAGACCGCCGTTTTCCATACCGCGACATTGACGCCGGACAGGCGTGTGGCTTCTTCATTGCTGCCCATGGCGAAGGTGTAGCGACCCAGGATGGTGCGGGACAGGATCAGGTGTGCGATGATTGCCGCCCCAAACATAATAAAGACCGCGTTGGGTACTTCAAAACCGGGAATAATTTTGCCCAGGGCAGAACCCATCGCCATTTCACGGAAAGCGGGCGTATCATTGAAATAGATCGGTTTGAGTTCCGAGATGACCAGCGAAAGTCCCTTGGTGGCGTATAACATACCTAGGGTGGCGATGAAAGGCGGGATTCTCATCCGTGAGATCAAAAGCCCATTGACCAGCCCCGCAGTTCCTCCTGCGAGAACGCCGCCGAGGATACCCAGCGGGATGGGCAGGTGCCAGTTGGTGATGAATACGCCGGTCATCACCGCGGAAAAGGTCAGCACCGTGCCTACGGAAAGGTCGATGCCGGCGGTGATGATGACAAAAGTAACGCCCAGTCCAAGCACTCCGTTGACCGCGGTCGCCAGCAGTATGCCGACGAAGTTGTCAAAGGTACGGAAATATGGCGAAGCCAGCGAAAAGCCGACGGCGAGGACGATCAGGGCGCCAAATGCCATAATGCGCTGCATGGCATCGGAACGGAACAAGGTCCTGGCAGCCTTGGGTTCATCGGAATGGGACACGGTCTTTGGGGTTTGAGATTCACTTTTCATGGTTTTTCTTCCGGAAAGGGGAATGATATAGCTACTGGGGGGTGTCTATAATAACTTCGCTGCGCATCGTGGCATATTTCATGATGGTCTCCTGGGTGGCTTCACCGGCGTTCAAGATACCCGTCACCCGTCCTTCGCACATTACCACCACGCGATGGCTCATGCGCAAAACCTCCGGCAATTCAGAAGAGATCATAATGATGGATTTGCCTTGGTGAGCCAGGTCGTTCAGCAGTTTGTAAATTTCGCTTTTCGCGCCCACGTCGATGCCGCGGGTTGGTTCGTCGAAGATCAGGATATCCGTATCGGCGGTCAGCCACTTGCCGATGACCACCTTTTGCTGGTTGCCGCCCGAGAGGAACTTGACCTTCTGTTCCAGGCTGGGGGTCTTGATATTGAGAGCCTTGACCATTTCCTGTCCGCGCAGCACAGTCTTCTTGAAATCCATCCAACCCGCCCATCTTAGGAATTTTTTCATCGCAGCCATTGCCACGTTTTCCTTGACATCCATGCCCAGGGTGAGTCCGTACCGCTTTCGATCCTCAGAGAGGTAGCCAATGCCATGCATCACTGCATCGCCAGGACTTTTGATGTGAACCGGTTTACCTTTTATTAGTATTTCCCCCGTTTCATACGCGTCTGCCCCAAAAATTGCCCGCGCCACTTCGGTGCGCCCGGCGCCAATCAACCCGGCAAAGCCCAGTATCTCGCCCGTTTTCAAATCAAAGCTGACATCCCGTAAAACTTTGCCCCGGCTGAGATTGCGAACTTCAAGCGCCACTTCCTGGTTTGGGTTTTCCGGCAACTCAGGCGTGGATTCGTAAATCGTACGTCCAACCATCAGACTGATGATTTGATCGACTTTTGCCTCGCTGGTCATCAGGGTGTCGATGTATTTACCATCGCGCATTACCGTCACCCGGTCTGATATCTGTTTGAGTTCCTCGAGACGGTGCGAGATGTGGACTACGCCCACGCCTTTTTCGCGCAACTGGCGGATGATGGCGAACAATTCATCGATTTCCCTGTCTGTCAGCGCGGCTGTCGGCTCGTCCATCACCAGGATTTTGGCGTTGAATGAAAGCGCCTTGGCAATCTCCACCATTTGTTGTTTTGCAACGGTTAGGTCCGCCACCTTCACAGTCGGATCGAGCCGCAGGTTCATTAATTCGAACAGGCGCATCGCCTTTTCATTCGTGGCATTATCGTCCACCACAAAAGGGACCTTCGCGCGCGGTTCCCGCCCGATGAAAATATTTTGCGCCACGGTCAAGTGGGGCATTAGATTGAGTTCCTGGTGGATAATGCTGATGCCCAAATGTTGAGCCATGCCGGGGCTGGTAATTTCAACTTCCCGACCCTCTAGTATAACGCGCCCGGCATCCTTGTGGTAAATCCCGCCTAATATCTTCATCAAAGTGGATTTGCCGGCGCCATTTTCTCCCACCAGCGCATGAACTTCACCGTGCCGTAGTTCAAATCTTACATCGCTCAGCGCCTGGACGCCGGGAAAGGATTTGTAAATACCCTCCATTACTAGTAAAACCTCATAGCCTTCGACGGTGGACGAGAGAATATTCATGGCATTCCTGTGGTATTCAATATCCGAACAAATCGTGACAGTGATGTGTGCCTCTTCGAGAGAGGCTGCTCAATTGTAGGCCGTACATGGTAGCGATGTTCTGGTAACGCTACCATATTTTTATTATTGCACAAATCTATTGAACTGTCAACAGGAATTTAAAAAATAAATTCTGAGTTCGATACCCAATTTTTAGGGGCTTATAGGTAATTTCTACCGTTTTATGAAGGTTTTTGCAGTCAAATTGTAGAATATTGAATATCCTTGACCTCAATGCACAAGAATATGGTATTATAATAATGATAACGTTGTCATAATTCTGCAACTACTGGTTTGGATGAATGAGTCAAATGCCAAATTTAATCGATATAGCAAGGCAGGCAGGAGTAGCGCCCATAACCGTTTCCCGGGTTATTAATAATTCGGGCTATGTCAGCCAGCCTACCAGGGAACGCGTGGAAGCGGTGGTCAAAGAATTGGGGTATGTTCCCAATACGATTGCGCGCGGGCTTCGTTCAAAGCGCACGCATACATTGGCGTTGATTGTTACCGATATTACAAATCCATACTTCACATCAATGGCGAGAGGGGTTGAGGATGTGGCAGAAGCAAACGACTATACAGTTATTTATAGTAATACTGATGAGTCTGAAACCAAGGAGAAGAAATACGCCAACATGTTGGCGCAGAGGCGGGTGGACGGTGTGTTATTGGTCCCATCGTGCGGAAATGCCAACACGATCAAATTCTTTGAAGCAAATCACATTAACGTTGTCGTGCTTGATCGTCGTATTTCAGGGGTGGAAACGGATATTGTATATTCCGATTCAAAAAACGGCGCATATCGCTTGACCAAATTACTGATCGGACTTGGGCACAAACGAATTGCGATAATTGCCGGCAGTCAGGGTGTCTCCACTTCCGAGGATCGCGTACTCGGATACCAGCAAGCATTGTCTGAAGCCGGTCTGGACGATACTGAGCTTGTTTATTATGGAGCTTTTAATGAGCAAAGCGGGTATCAGCTTGCCAATCAGGCTATGACACAAAATCCAAAGCTAACAGCAATATTTGGGGGTAATAACTTTGTCGCGGTAGGCGCCATAAAAGCATTGCATAATCTGGGCTTGGATGTGCCCGGGGATGTTTCAGTGGTTTCTTTTGACGATTTACCTGAATTTATGTTCATGAAACCCTTTTTGACGGTCGCCCGACAACATGCATATGAAATGGGGCAAATGGCGGCAGAGTTGTTGTTGAAGCGTATTTCAGGCGAATTACCGCAGGGGCATCGGGAACTGATTCTGCCTATCGAAATCATAGTGCGCGAGTCGGTTGGTCCAAGCAAGGCTGGTTAGGCGTGAGAGAGGAGAATGACTTTGGATAACTCACTTGAAAAAATCGACCCGAGATTCGTGCCATATAGAAAACTTTACACAGGCGCGAAGATTCCTGCAATTGGCTTGGGGACGTTTGGCTCCGACCGCTTCTCAGCGGACCAGATTGCGGCGGCGGTATTAGATGCGATTGAGATTGGCTATCGTCACATCGACTGCGCTATGGTCTATGGAAACGAGAGGGAAGTTGGCGAGTCTATACAAGCAGTCATAAAAAAGGGAATCGTCAAACGTGAAGAATTGTGGATTACATCAAAACTGTGGAATAACAAACATGCCGAAGAGGATGTCATTCCCACTTGCCGACAGACCCTCAAGGATTTGCAACTGAACCACCTTGATTTGTATCTAATCCACTGGCCCTTTCCAAATCATCACGGCGTAGGCGTGGACGTGAACTCTCGCGATCCTCACGCGGTTCCCTATATCCACGAAAACTATATGAAGACTTGGCGGCAAATGGAAAAACTGGTTGAGATGGGCATCGTGCGGCATATTGGAACATCGAATATGACCATTCCAAAATTAAAGTTGCTGTTGCGAGATGCCAAGATCAAGCCAGCCGCGAACGAGATGGAACTCCATCCTCATTTCCAACAACCCGAACTATTCCAATTTTGTTTGGACAACCAAATTGTACCGATTGGCTATTCCCCTGTCGGCTCGCCAAGCCGCCCTGACCGAGACAGGACTCCCGATGACACAGTCGATATTGAGGATCCCGTGATCGTGAAAATTGCCAATCGATTGAATGTACATCCGGCAGTGGCGTGCCTAAAGTGGGCAGCTCAACGCGGGCAAATTCCAATTCCCTTCTCGGTTCGCCCGGAACAATATTGGAGTAATCTGAAAGCCGTTACCACGGAACCTCTGACAGAAGAAGAAATGCATGAAATTGCGCGCATCGATAAGAACAATCGTTTGATCAAGGGTCAGGTCTTCTTGTGGAAAGGTGCGAAGGACTGGCGGGATCTGTGGGATTTGGATGGGCAAATTGCATCTGTGTGATCTTGCATAATCTGGAAGAACATGGCACCTCAATATATCCTCACAATTGATGTAGGCACCTCAAGCGCAAAAACCTCGTTGTGGGCAGAGGCAGGTCGGATGGTTGCCAATGCAGCCACCAACTACGACCTGCAACGCGCGAAGCCATTATGGGCGGAGATCGATGGAGATACATGGTGGCTGGCTGTCTGCAAGACGATTCGGACGGTTCTCACGACGGGTGGAGTTGATCCCGCTTCGATAATGGGAATCGGTGTCGACGGAGTTGGATGGACGTTGATCCCAGTGGATCACGCAGGCAACCCTCTTTACCCTGCCATGATTTGGCTGGATCGTCGTGCAGAACAGGAGACGGCCTGGCTCAAGTCGCTGCCAGAAGCGAACAGTCTCGTGGACTTGAATGCGAATCCTTTGGATGCCGCATATATTACTCCCAAGTTAATCTGGCTAAAAAAGAACCACCCCCACATTTTTAATTCAGCTTATAAATTTCTCGAAGCGACCGGCTTCATCGTGTCTCGGTTTACCGGTCAGTTCGTTTGCGATTACACCCAGGCCTATGGGTATCATTTTTTCGATATTCGAAATGAAAAATGGGATCAACATGCCGCCCAAGTCATTGGTGTTCCGCTCGAGAAAATGCCGAAGCTGGTTGCCAGCGCTGAGGTTGTAGGAACCGTCACTGAAAAAGCAGCACAGCAAACTGGGCTGAAACCCGGCATCCCGGTGATAGCAGGCTGTTTGGATGCCATTGCCGGTGCATTAGGCTCAGGTGTTATCAAGCCTGGGCAAACCAATGAACAGGGTGGGCAAGCAGGTGGGGTGGGAATCAGTCTTGATCACGTGCTTGTCGAACCGCGTTTGATTTTTTCACACCATTTGATTCCAGGACAATATCTGCTTCAAGCAGGAACTGTCGGCGGCGGATCGCTTGGTTGGTTCCGGGACCAGTTTTGGCGTCCAGGTGAGAGCGCGGGTGATCTGATCGGAAATAATCCATTTATGGTCTTCAGTCAGCAGGCCAATGAATCCAAACCGGGAGCAAATGGTTTAATTTTCCTTCCGTATATGGCTGGTGAACGAACGCCCATATGGAGCAGTATCGCGCGGGGAGTATTCTTTGGGTTGTCATATAGCACTACCCGCGCTGATATTCTTCGAGCAATTATGGAAGGGTGTGCCTTTGCCGTGTACGATAACTTGCAGATTGCTGAAGAGCATGGAGTAATGGTTGAAGAATTTCTGGGCTCTGGCGGGGCAACGCAAAGCGCAGTTTGGTGCCAGATCAAAGCGGATATTTACGGGAAGCCTTTCATTGTAGCAAAACGTGCAGATGGCGGCGAGGGCGGACATGGTCTGGGGTTGTTCGCCTTGACTGCTCATGGAGTTGGATTATGCAAGGATATCGGCGCCTGTGTTTCTGATCTGTTGCCAACCCGCCAGGTCTTTGAACCGTCCATGAAAAATCATGCCCTGTATCAGGAGTTGTTCTCGGTGTATCGAAGCGTGTCTAGAAAGCTCATGGACGATTTTGTGAGACTGGATTCGATCACTCGAAGTCATTTTTAAAAAGTACAGATTGGAGAAATAATTATGAAAGCCGTAGTGCTTGAAAACAAAGGTGTCCTTACTTACAAGGACGTCCCGACCCCAGAGCCGGGCCCCGGACATGTCCGTTTAAAGGTTAAAGCCATTTCCATTTGCGGGTCGGATATAAAGCGATTTGTGGATGGGCATCGAATGTATCCTCTGATTCTGGGTCATGAAATATCCGGGATCATTGATCGTGTTGGCAGCGGAGTCAGCGAAGATTATGTCGGCAGGCACGCTGTTATTATCCCCCTGGTGCCTTGTTTCGAGTGCGAGCAGTGCCTGCGAGGGCATTATTCTGCCTGTCACAGTTATTCATTTATCGGCTCGCGCCAATCGGGCGGCTTTGCAGAGTTTGTCGATCTGCCTGAGCGAAATATTTTTCTATTGCCCGACGGATTGCCATTTGAATGCGCCGCTCTTATCGAACCCTCGACGGTTGCGCGGCACATGCTGGCGCTCGGAGATTTCAAGAGCGGGCAAACTGCTGTTGTGCTGGGCGCCGGTTCCATTGGATTGATGCTTGTACAATGGCTGCGCATCCTTGGCGCGCGGACAATAATTGTTACCGACTTGTTGGAAGATAACTTGAAGATTGCATCCAAAGTTGGCGCACATGTGACGCTTAACCCTTCCAAGGTTGACGTTATAAAAGAAGTACAAAAATTCCTTGGCGATGGCGCCGACCTTACCTTGGAGGCAACCGGCGTTCCGCAGGTTTTGGAACAGACTCTGCCGGTTACCCGTCCGCGTGGCAAAGTTGTCCTGGCGGGGAACCAGCCGCTGGACAAGTTCCTACCGCTGTCCTTCATCGAAAACATGATGCGGAAGGAAATCAGTCTTGTTGGCTGTTTCATGTCTTATTCAGCGCCATTCCCCGGTCACGAATGGACGGAAACCATTGCGGCGCTCTCGGATGGCAGCCTGGAAATGGAGACACTCATCTCGCATCGCATTCCACTTTCAAAAGCACCTGAGGTTTTTGAAAAAATCGGCGCCCACCAACTGGCTCACCAGAAGATTATCATGAACCCTGAGGAGGCCAGATGACCCTTCAAAATATATATCCTTGGATTCTTCGCGCCCAAAAGGAAGGCTGGGCGGTAGGCGCGTTCAACGCTAACACCCTAGAGCAGGTGCAATCCATTGTTTTGGCTGCCCAGGCTGAACAGTCGCCAGCAATTATCCAGATCAGCCATCGTGCATTGACGCATATCGGAAGCGGCAATGAGATTCAAGGAATCAAATATATTGCCGCAGTTGGAAAAATCGCCGCAGACAGTATTACTGCGCCGGTTTCACTACATCTGGATCACGGCACGGAAAGCGAAGTGATTCAGGCAATAACCCTGGGATTTACCTCAGTCATGTTCGACGGTGACGGGCTGCCCTTTGAAGAAAATATATCCATCACAAAACGGCTTTGCGATATGGCGCACTCTGTCGGGGTTTGCATGGAGGCGGAAGTGGGCGAAGTGCCCAAGCCTGACGGAAAAGAGTTCAACGAATCCGCTATTGATTTAACCGATCCAGACGAAGCGTCTCAATTTACCCGAACTACAGGCATAGATACGCTTGCTGTAGCGCTAGGCTCGGTGCATGGACTCAGGGCCAAGTCAGTCGCTTTGGATTTGGAGCGTTTGCTGGCGATTCGCAAACGGGTAACTATTCCGCTGGTATTACACGGGTCTTCCGGGGTGTCAGATAATGACATCAAGCAAGGTATAAGCATGGGCTTGAGCAAGGTGAACGTTGCCACTCAATTGGCGCAGGCTTTTACCGGCGCGATCCGCGATGTGCTGAACAAGGATGGCAGTTTGGTCGACCCGCGCAAATATATGTCTGCGGGGCGAAACGCCCAGATGGAAATTGTGCGCGAACGGATTCGTTTCTTCGGTTCCTCAGGAAAAGCAAAATAAACCTGCCATGATCCTTTGTCTGAATCTAAATGCCGCCATCGATAAGACGATCGTGGTCTCATCGTTTGAGATTAACAAGATTCACCGCCCCGAATCGGTGCTCTCCCTGGCTGGGGGCAAGGGCTGCAACGTCGCCAGGGCGCTCAAAACCCTGGGCGAGGAACCGGTCATATCGGGATGGGTGGGCGGATTCGCCGGTCAATTTATCGAAGAAGAATTGCGTCAAGAGGGGATAAAGACTGATTTTGTTCTTACGGATTTCGAGTCGCGAACCTGCACATCCATTTTGGATCTTGAAAAGGGAACAATGACGGAAATTTATGAAAAGGGAGACTCTATTCCTGTTAAAAAAGTGGAAGAGTTGCTAAGCCATATTCGAAAAATCATCGGAGGGTATAAAGCCGTAACTCTTTCTGGGAGTCTGCCTCCGGGCGTTCCTTCTGATTTTTATGCTGGTGTGATCAAGATCGCCAAAGAAGCCGGGATATTGACTTTCCTCGATACCAGCGGAGATGCGCTCTGCAAGGGTTTGGAGGCAGAACCGTTCTTTGTCAAGCCGAATGAAACAGAAGTGAGCTCTCTTTTGGGGGGCGGACAAAACGGACCCCTGGACTTTGCCCAAGCAGCCATCGAGGTCTCCACAAACTATAAGACAAATGTATTGCTTTCTCTGGGAGCAAAAGGGGCCATCGCTGCATGTGGACAGGAAGTATTCATTGTGCAGAATCCAATTGTGGATGCGAAGAGCGCTGTCGGCTCCGGAGATTGTACGCTTGCCGGACTCACTTATGGAATTCTGCATGGGTTATCGTTTGAAGAATCCTTTGTATGCGGTGTGGCAGCCGGAACCGCCAACACATTAACTATTGGAGCCGGACAATTCAAAATTGATGACTTTCAACGATTGCGTGATCAGGTTCGTGTTTTAAAGAAATGACTATAGCGTGAACTGGACCCAATAAAGCGGAAAAAATTGATGGTTACTTGGTTTCGACCAAGAAAACCAAAATCAATGTCCATCGCTTGGGCATTGAATCAGCCTGTCAGGAAATGCCAGCGCGATTTTAAGATTGCGATTAACCTGACGCTGATCCCCTATCATGGGAAGCCTTATGAAATGGCTGTAAGCTGCTGAGCGGATCCATGGCGTACATCAACACCCGCAACAAAAAAATCGAATAGCACCAAAAATGGATGATCTTGATTAGCGAGACCGTCGCGCTGGAAGATGATGGACTCACACGCTTCTTTCCGGACCTGTGCCTGATCAATCCGCCCTATACGGGTTGCTGCGAAAGGTGTGTGACCTCGGTCTTCCGCTCGTTTCGTTGACCCTGCTCAAAGACTGGGCTCGTCAACAAGATTTGAATGCACAAAGGTTACTGTCCCGCCACTCCTGTCAGATATTCAATCGTCTTTTCAAAAAGCAGGGTCTTCGCGGATTGGCCCGTGCCTGTGGTTTGACCCGATGCAGCGGCAGTGGCTTGGGCGGCGACTTTTTCTTCCTCGGTCTTGCCGCTGCCCGAACCTGGGACTTTTGTCACGCCTGGGACGGGGGTCGGCATGACGATGCCATAGCCCGCGTAGAATTCATTCAAGCCAGTGTTGGTGATTTGCATTCCTGCGATTGACTGCAATTGATCTGCAGACAGCACCGCGGTAATTTGATCCTGAACAGCGGTGAGTTCTTCGCTGGCAGTGGTCGTGTCGCCACTCAAGCTGATGACTGCCTGCCAAAGTGGAATTAGGATCTTGGCTTGTTCGGGCGTTACATCAGTCAGTTTGAGCGTGCCATACGCCAGTTGACTGCGGACATTCGCCGCGTCGCTATATTCGATGCTGAGATAGGCAGATGCCAATGAGGTGGGTGTTGCTTCAACCGTCGGGGCGCAGGCGTAGACAAAACTGACGACGAGTAAGGTAAAGAGTGCGACGCGAAAGATATTTTTTTTCATGATTGTCTTCTTTTCTGTTTTGTTGGGAACTTGCCCCGACAAAACATTTTTTTATTTAATCTGTGCTTCCAACGAGGCGATGACTGCGTCCATTAATGCGGTCGGAAGTTTGCTTCCGCTTCCGCCGCTACTGGAGGTGATGCCCTCGGCGGCTTGTTTGGTGGCGCGCGCTTCGGGTGACATTCCGCTGCCCTGACCAGGCGTGCCGCCGCTGCCCATGGTGATGCCGTTGGCAGTTGCCCATTCCTGCATGTTGGTGAAGGTTAACTTCATGCTGGCAATGGACTGTAATTGTTCAGGTTTCATGGCGGCTTCGATTTGAGTCAACAAGGCGCTGACTTCGGCTTGGGCTGTTCCGCCTGCCTGCTGGGTGCTGCGAAGGGCCTGCCAAAGCGGAAGGAGTGTCTTGGCTTGTTCGGCGTTGATGGCTAGATCGGTCTGGCTGAGTTCGAGGGTTCCAAGGGCAAGTTGATTGCGGACTGGCAATGCGCCTTCATAATCAACGGGCAGGTTTTGGCTGACATAGATGTCGCCGCCTGTTGTCGGAGCAGGAGCAGCCGTCCCTGAGCAGGAGGCGAGCAAAAGAGCGAAGAGAAATGCGAGGAGGAGAAAAATCTTTTTCATGGTTGAATCCTTTTTGGTTGAAATTTTTTTAGAGGAATTATTCGCGCCGCAGAGCTTCAATGGGATCGAGTTTCGCGGCTTGTGTGGCGGGGTAATAGCCGAAGAAAATGCCAACGATGGTTGCCGCGCCAAATGCAAGCGGAATGGACATGGGGACGATCTCGGTGCGCATGGTGCCAAATGCGCCAAAGAGATACGAGCCGCCTACGCCGAGGATGACGCCGACCAATCCACCCGCGAGGCTGAGGATGACGGCTTCGATCAGGAACTGCATGAGGACAGTGGATGCTTTTGCGCCGAGTGCCTGACGCAGACCGATCTCGCGTGTGCGTTCGGTGACACTTACCAGCATGATATTCATGATGCCAATGCCGCCAACAAGCAATGAGATGGCAGCGACCCATGCCAGCAAATCACGAAATGCGGCGGTGGTGGCTTCCTGCGTGGCGATGATGTCCTGCTGGGTTTGCACGGTGAAGTCGGGCTTGGCGGGATCAACATCGTGACGTTCTGCAAGTATGGCGGTTGTCTGCGCGATGACGCTGTCAATCTGTTCCTGACTTTCTGATTTGAGATAGATCGTGCGGACGGCATCTGTGCCCATCGGGGACGCGGTCATAAATTTTTGAAACAGAAGGTTGATCGGCATGTAAACGCGCCCATCGTAATCAATGTCTGCCACGATGCCCTTGGGTTCCATGACGCCGATGACGGTCAGTTTGGTTGAGTCAACGGTGACGGTCTGCCCGATTGCGTTTTCTGCGCCGAATAAATCCGTGGCAATGCCTGAGCCAAGAATGACAACTTTTGCTTTGCGGTCATCTTCATCGGCGGTAAAGTAGCGACCTTCAGCGACAGCGTAATCACGCACGGGCGGAAAATCTGCCGTCGTGCCGATGATGGGAATGGCTTCAAGAGTCACGCCGCCCGCGCGGACGTTTTGGGCGGCAGGTGATTGCTCGGCGGAAAATCCGCTGATGCCAACCACTTGTTCGGCAATTGCGTAGGCGTCGTCAATGAGCAGGGTACGCCCCGCGCCAGGGATGCCGCGCATCGGCGAGACGATGATCAGGTTTGCGCCGAGGGCGTTGATCTGTTCTGCGATGGAGGCTTCTGCGCCTGCGCTGACTGCCAACATGACGATGACCGAAGCCACGCCGATGATCACGCCCAGTGTCGTCAGAAAAGAGCGGACTTTGTTGAGCATTAAGCCTTCCCAGGCTGTGCGAAATATTTTTCTGAGTTTCATGGTTGTCCTTTTTATATTCGCTGAGCCAGGCAGGGACTGGCGCCATTGCG
>JACRBH010000093.1 GCA_016234535.1 Chloroflexota bacterium | reverse complement strand
GGTCGGTTCTTCGCTTGAGCACCTCGGTTACACCCTGACTGAAACCATCGAAGAAGCGGACGTTATCGTTTTAAATACCTGTGTCGTGCGTCAATCCGCCGAAGACAAAGCATACGGACGTGTCACTTCGCTTGCCCCGCTTAAGAAGAAGAACCCCAACCTCGTTATCAACCTAATGGGTTGTATGGTTGGCGTGCGCGGCGCTGAAAAGTTGCGCGAGAAACTTCCCTTCGTGGATGTCTTCTCCCCACCCTCAGACCCCGGCCCATTGATCTCGCTCCTCACCCAGGGTGAAGTCCACTCGCTCGAAGATGCGGAAACTGCACGCCGCTTCCTGCTCATGGACGAGGAGCTGATTCTCCCCGTTGCAGAGCAGGGCAAACTCGTCAGCGCGCATGTGCCGATTGTGTATGGCTGTTCGCACGCCTGCACGTTTTGTATCATCCCATCCAAACGCGGCGGGGAACGTTCCCGTCCCGTTGGCGATATTGTGTCCGAGGTCCGCTCGCTGGCAAGGCAGGGCGTAAAGGAAGTGACTTTGCTCGGTCAGATCGTTGACCGTTATGGCAAGGATATTCCCGATGGTCCAAACCTCGCAAAGCTCCTGCGCCTCATTCATGAAGTCGAAGGCATTGAGCGCATTCGTTTCTTAACCTCGCATCCAAATTATTTTGGCGACGATCTCATTCAAGCCATCGCCGAACTTCCACGCGTGATGCCGCACATCGAGCTCCCCATTCAAGCGGGCGATAACGAAGTGCTGCTCAACATGAAGCGTGGATACACTCAACAGGATTATCGCGACCTCGTGGCAAAGATCCGCGAACAAATTCCTGGATGTTCCATCGCGACGGACATCATCGTCGGATTTCCCGGCGAGACAGAGAAACAGTTCATGGAAACGTATCGCGTCCTCTCCGACCTGAAACTGGATGTGGCGCATCTGGCACGTTACTCGCTGAGAGAGGGAACCGTCGCCACCCGCCGCATGGACGATAACGTCCCCGAAGAAGACAAACTCCGCCGCCTGCACATCCTTGATGATTTGCAGGAAGGTATTCTGGCTGAGATCAACAAAAAATATCTCGGCGAAACTGTTGAAGTTTTATTCGAGGATAAAGTCAAAGGCCGCTGGCGCGGACGCACTCCCACCAACAAAATCGTCTTCGTTGAATCAGAAGATGACCTGTGCGGAAAACTCATCCCCGTTACCGTCACATGGACAGGGCCGTGGTCCATGCAGGCGGTGCTGAAACAACCCGCGTTGATTTCTTTGTAATTACTTGTAGGGGCGGGGTAACCCCGCCCCTACATATTATTTACGGGGGTTATAATTTCGCCACAACCTTATGTCTTTCAACGAACTCATCACCACCTTTGCCAATAATCTTCTGCCAATTCTATTGGTCAGCGGATCGGGATTTATCCTTGGCAAATTCCTCACCGTGGATTCGCGTTCGCTTGGGCGCGTGGTCTTTTATGTCTTCAGTCCATTGCTCGTTTTTGACTTGATGATAAAAAGCAAATTAAATCTGACGCAAGCCTTGACTACTGTCGGTTATACAGCATCGGTGATCGCGATCATGGGATTGCTGGCCTTCCTGTTTAGCAAATTGTTTCGACTCGAAAGACCGTATATGCTGGCTGTTATTCTTACAGTTGCATTTGGCAATACCGGCAACTATGGATTGCCGCTCGTCAAATTCGCGTTTGGAAATGATGCGCTGGCGGTTGCGTCCATTTATTATGTGACCACAACCATTCTCTTCAACACGGTCGGTGTGATCATCGCATCCCTCGGGCACATGGACTTGAAATCTGCGGTGCTTGGGATTTTCAAACTGCCGATCCTATACGGTGTGCTGTTGGCAATTCTAGTGAAGGCCTGGGGAGTTGAACTTCCCCTGCCGCTTTCACGTACAATTGAAATCGCCGCGAACGGCGCGATTCCTGTCATGCTTGTCTTGCTGGGATTGGAATTAACTCGTATACAATGGTCGCATAATTTCCGCGCGCTGGGTATTGGTGTGTTTGCCAAATTATTGCTTGCCCCGTTAATTGGATTATTACTAGCAAGCCTGTTCGGTTTGGAACACACGGCGCGGCAGGCAAGCGTATTGGAAGCATCCATGCCGGCGGCGGTGGCAACCACTGTCGTAGCGACTGAATATCAACTGGAGCCGTCGCTTGTCACGGCCATCGTTTTTCTGGGCACGGCGCTGAGTCCGCTTACGCTGACGCCATTGCTTGTATATTTAGCGAGGTAATGAAATGTCAAATCGGCGCAGGTTGGTTTTAAGAATAGTTACGATCCTGCTGATGGTCGTATCCATTCCATTGAACACGCAGCAGGTACACGGTCAGGAGGGGATCGTGGTGGAAGATGCCAACGTGGCTGTCAGCTTTGGGCAGTCCATCACATTTTCAGCGAAGATCAAATCCTCGATTCCCATCAAACAGGCGTCGCTTCTCTTTCGCGGCGTGAACGAGGATGTGACGCGTGTGGAGACCGTACAGGTGGCGGAGGATGGCTCGGTGAGTTTCACGTATGACGCTTCGTTGAATCTTTTCCCGCCTTTCAGTTGGATCGTGTTTTGGTATCAGGCTACTCTCACCGATGACCAAACCTACACGAGCGCGCCGATCACCTTCCTCTATAACGATGACCGTTTTCCGTGGCGTGAAATGTCACAGGCGAACGTTACCGTGCATTGGTACGCGGGCGATGATACCTTCGGCGCAACCGCCCTGAACGCCGCAGGCACAGGCATGTTGGTCATGAATGAATTCATTCCTGTCTCGCTTTCGGACCCGGTTGAAATTTATATCTACTCCAACGTTACCGACTTGAAAAATACATTGCAGTTCGGCGGAGAAGATTGGACCGGCGGACATACGAACCCGAAACTCGGCGTTGTGCTGGTTGCCATTGCGCCCGGTGAAAACCAGTCCATCGAAATGGAAACGAAGATTCCCCACGAACTGACGCATGTGATGTTATATCGTTCGCTCGGTGAAAAGTATACGCTCCAGCCCGCGTGGCTGATCGAAGGCATTGCTTCTGCGATGGAACTATATCCGAACCCGGATTATGCAAACGCATTGGATATAGCAAGCCGAAGTGATTCTTTGATTTCATTCGACGAATTGTGCGCCTCCTTCCCCGCCGACGCAGGCAACGCCTATCTGGCATATGCCCAGTCCCAATCATTCGTGACCTACATCCGCAATACTTATGGCATCTCCGGATTAACAAGGTTGACTGAAGCCTATAGCGATGGAGTCACTTGCGAGCTTGGCGCGACGAATGCGCTCGGGACTCCGCTCAGTCAACTGGATGCGCGCTGGCGCGAAAGTGTGCTGGGACAAAACCTGACCGGCGTGGCCGCGCGCAATCTTTCCCCATTTATATTGCTGATGATATTGGTATTGCTCGTGCCGATTTGGGGAGCGATTGATTTGTTGAGATTAAGGAGAAAACGTGGAAGCCAACCTTCATGAAATAATCCGTGCTCACATCTGGGTGACGGGGCGCGTACAAGGCGTGGGCTTTCGCGCGCATGTGGAATATTACGGTTCGCAGATCGGGTTGACTGGCTGGGTTCGGAATGTTGGCTATAACACCGTCGAAACAGTCGCCGAAGGTACGCGATCACAAATCGATAAATTCATCGAACTGGTGAAACAAGGTCCGCGCGCCTCGCGGGTGGATGAGGCGCGAATTGAATATGAAACCGTTACCGGAGAGTTTGAAGAGTTCGGTGTGAAGAGAAGTATGTAACGTTAAACGTTGAAGTGCATCGCACCAGACCTTTGGATTTACTTCATGAATCAGAAGAATCTACTCGGTCAGATTGTCTTGTCGAGTTAGGTGCGACGCACTACCTGGCAATTCATACAAACCCCAACCCTCTTTCCTTCAACGACACCCACTTCCCCTGACCAATGACCATGTGGTCAAGCACATCCACATCCAATAGTTTGCCAGCCTGAACAATGGCGCGCGTCACAGCCACATCGTCAGGGCTGGGAGTTGGGTCGCCGCTGGGGTGGTTATGCACAACAATGATCGCGGAGGCGTTCGTGCGGATCGCATCCTTGAATAATTCCCCAACCCTCACCTGCGAAGAATTGACCGAGCCTTTGTAGACTTCGATAATTTCCAAAACGCGATTCCTTCTATCCAATAGGATCACGCGCAAATGTTCCTGCTCCAAAGCAGACATTTCATACTGCACAAGCGCCGCCGCATCCGCCGGGCTGTTGATGGATGCGCGTTCTTCGGGTGATTCAAGTGTCAACCTTCGTCCCAATTCAATGGCGGCTTTGATCTGTGAGGCTTTGGCTTCGCCCATTCCATGTTGTTCCATTAATTCTTTTATAGGCGCGCGATGAAGCCCAAGTATGCCGCCAAATTTTTTCAACAGCCGCTGACCCACTTCCACGGCATTCTCGCCTACAACGCCAACCCGCAATAAGATGGCGATCAGCTCAGCATTGGTCAATGCCTGCGGACCAAGCGCTACCAGTCGTTCACGCGGGCGATCTGATTCATGCAAATCAGCGATGCGATAGATGGGTTTGGAATTGGGTTCGGTCATTGGTTTCTCCCTGATATTGGATTGCCCTATTTTACAACCATTTTTACAATCTATTTGTACCTGTTACAAGGTGACGCATAAATAGCCAGACCGGAATTAGTTGTTTGGGTTTGTAAATTATTAACTTCCCGCAATGTCGTTGCGAGCCACCGCCTTTGGTTTTTGGTGGCGAAGCAATCTCCATATTATTGCGAGGAGATTGCTCACCTGCACTGGCGTGCGGCGCAAGTGTCGGGCCGAGAACAAGAGCGCCCTCGCAACGACATGGTCGGCGAGCGGGGTGAAGGAAATTATATTTTTACAAATCCTTTACTTGAATTTCTTCCAGTAATTTTAGTAATTTCCGAAACAGGCGGTAGAATTGGCGATACATTTTTGGTTGACCCGCCAAGTGGAATTTTTTTCATGAAAAAAAGCCCTGTTTCTGATCTCATCATCCCTGTCCTGTTATTAATTGATGGCCTGATATGCGCTCTCGTATCCATATTCGCCCATGAAATTGGACTTGACCCCAACATCGCATGGGGACGCATGCGTTATGCACTATTCATTTTAGGCTCAACCCTCATTTTATTTTCGCTACTCGCAACCTATTTCAAAAGGAAGGTAAATGTTTTTTTCGAATTGTTCATTAAATCTGAATCAGTAAAAACGTTTTTTCTACTAGGACACTTGTGGGGGATTATTTTCGTCGTGTATGCCTGGTTTATTACCTTTGGCAATTTCACAACATGGAATCATTCCACTCATTATTACACTCAACTGGCAGACGCATTTGGCAAAGGACAGCTTTATGTTGACCAATCGCCTGGCGCACTGCTGGATGCGCAGGACCCTTACAGTGTCATTACCCGTCCCGTTTTTCAGGACGAAATTTGGGATATGTCGCTTTACGAAGGGAAGTTATATTTGTACTGGGGGCCTGTGCCGGCATTATTAATTACACCGATCCAATTGTTGCTCAATAAAAAGATCGCGGACATTTTCCTGGTTTACTTTTTTTTAGCAGGTCTGCTTTTATTCAACTCCCTGATCATCTTGAAACTGTGGCGAAGATTCTTTCCAAACATACCGGCATGGAATGTGTTTATTTGCATCCCTCTCATCGGTCTGATCCTGCCAATCCTTTGGTCAGTTAATATCCCGGATGTGTATGAGGCCGCCATTGGCGCCGGTCAATTTTTTCTGATTGGCGGCATTTATTTTATTTTGTCCGCCATTGAAGATGATTTGTCCATTAATAAATGGAAAATATTTTGGGCGGGAGTATTCTGGGCCTGTTCCGTGGGGTCCAGGGCAATCAATACATTGTCCGTGATCTTTTTGGCAGCCTTTGTTATGGCTTGGATCGTAAATAATAAACCAAGACCCATCAACTGGACCAGGATTGTACAAGAGGGTACACCGCTTTTCGTTCCATTAATTGTTGGCGCAATTGTCATAGGCTGGTACAACTGGGCCCGTTTTGATTCCCCGCTTGAATTTGGGCTGCGATATCAGATTACCATTTTCAATTTAAACGAACAAATGAATTTAACTTTCAAACCGGATTATTTCCTCCCAAATATTTATAACTATTTGCTTCAACCTTTTGAATTTATTTCGAGATTTCCGTTTATTCAACCTATAAAAGGCTCCGGGATTCTGACCAAACTCAGCATGGCGCCGCCGTATCTTTACGCCGCCGGAAGAGTAACCGGGCTGTTGTTTTGCGCGCCATTCCTGGCACTAAGCCTAAATCATTTATTTCCAGGAAACAAAGAGTTTTCACACGACAACGCCAAGCCATACAACCTTTTGATATATCTTCTGGCCGGTTCGTTTTTGACCGGTTTTCTCACCATCCTGTTTTATTTCTACGGACAAATGCGTTTTCTCGTCGATATTATTTCCCAAATCACTCTTCTCGCAATTATCGGCTATTGGGAAATAATATCCATAACTCAAAAAGGAAACACCAGGCGATCAAAGTATCTTGCAAGTTTTGCAAACTTGCTGATCGCAGCAACAATTTGCATAAGCGTACTGCTTGCCTTTTCCAGCGAGACAAGCAGAATGGAGACATTAAACCCGCTTTTATTCGAAAAGATAAACAACTTTTTGGGCGCTCCAAAATAGTTTGGCGTTTGAGAACAACAATAGATACAGGCAAGGCAATTACCTCACCTGTATCTATTTAGTAAGTCACCTTACGCAGCCCGCCTGTAGCGCGACATTTATGTCGCCCATTTTGCGAGATAAATCTCGCGTTACCGCGTAAGGTGAGTTAGTAATTAGATTTTGATACTCTCAAATCATTACGGACGCGGGCCTGGTCCGCCACCGCCCGGAAGGCCGCCAGATCCGGGGCTGGGACGTGAACCTAAAGAGGTTTCAAATTGACCAAGGCTGCCGCGCGCCTGGGGCATTTGTCCGCGGGCGAGTTGGGTGGTGATTTCATCAAACTTGCCGGAGAACTGTGTCAAATCGGGGCCAGCGCCTGTACCGCCAAAGTTTGTGAAGCCAGCCTGCGCGTTCTTGCCAAGCTGCGCAAGATTAGTCAACTCATCAAGGCTGAGCTTGTTATCACCCATGGCTGTATTCGCAAAATCAACAAAGTCAAATGCCGACTGTAGCGCGGCAACCTTGTCGGTGGGAATATTATTCGGCTGGATCTGCGAGAGTTGATCCACGCGGCCCTGTTGTTCCGCTTGCAAGACCGAGAGCATATCCTGAGCCTGTGCCTGCAACTCCTGGGCATTGACCTGCGCCTGCTGCGCGGCTGAATTCAGCTGGTCAATGGACTCTTGCGCGAGAGCAAGGCCCTGTGACAGGGTGGAATTGATCTCATCCAGCGAGGTGGATATTTGGGTCAGCGTATCATTCATCTGATTAAGTTCCGATTCGATGGAGGCTAACTCTGTGACCATGCCTGTCGCAAGGTCGGCATACAGAGTGTAATATTCAGCCATCAAATCTTCGGCATATTCCACATAATAATCAGCATAGTAATAGTAATCATAAATATACGCGACTTCCTCCGTGGTTACGGCGCTGTCGCTCGTTGTAGTGGTGACCGCGGTAGTAGTCTGCTCGGTGGCGACAATTGCTTCTGCGACGGCTTCATCGATCAACGCAGTCAGTTCCTCTTCAGTGAGGTTGACATATTCCACCGTTGGACCGGGGGTAGGTGTGGCGGGCATGGCGGTCAACGCGTTGGAATTGACAGTGGCTTGCGCCAGCGCCTGTGACTGTTGAGTGGCGGCCAGGGCGGTATTCACAATGTCAGGTGAGGCTGTAGGTGGGGGTTGCGATCCGCAGGCAAGAATCATACTTGCCAAGATAGATACACTCAAAATGATTCGTAGTTTGGATTTCATTTCGTGTTCCTCCAAATTGAAAAGCCTTTGACATGTTTACATTCACATCATACAACATAAGCTTCAATATCGGCCTTACATCTTTGTGTGGACACAACCTGGCTGGCAGTTTAATAATAGACTTTATTGGAAATTAAATCATGACGCTGATTCACGCACACCTGCCCTGGCGGGCGGTGCCAGGGGAAAACGCAGATATTTCCTTTTTGAATCAGCGAAAATCAGCGTTTTTCAGCGTCCAAAACTGGCCCTTTGCTTATTACCGATAAAGTAATTCGTTAAAAATGTTCCGCAGATATCCTGAGCAGGCCCGGATATCTGCGGAACATTGCTTCTCGATCAAGCAAATTGCTACAGCTGCTTTACAAAATGTACGAGCCGTTCCACTTCGACATATCCCATATTCACATGCGCGCGGATGCTGGGTTCGTTATCCAGCCAGGTATCCGAAGCCACCTCGGTACAACCCTTTTCGCGGATCCAATTTTCAGCGGCTTGCGTCATAAGGCCCGCGATTCTTTTTCCGCGGTACTCATCCTGAACGAACCATCCCTCAAGATAACCAACGGGACTGGTCTCGCAGCCTTCCCCGTAATCTCTGATTTGCGCTTCGGTCAGGCCAATCGGCCTGTCTCCATCACAGGCGAAGATGGCAAAGTAATCATCATCGGCAAGAATATCATCCATATCAAAGGTCATATATTCATCCGGCGCGTCGGGCCAGATGCCTTTGCGCATTCGGAACCATTCGGCTTTATCTTCCTGCGTTACGCGGCGAAGTGTTATATCCATGATTGTCCCAAAATTTATTCGCCGAACACAAACAGGTCGCTGAGCGATTCGCGGTTGATGTTATGGCGAATGGCGTCTGCGAAGACCCGCGCAACGGAAAGCACTGTGAGTTTCGGATGCTTTTTCTCAGGCGGAATGTGGACAGTGTCAGTGGTGATGATCTCTGTAATCTGGGGAACAACTGTCAGCCGCTCAAGACCGTTGCGGCTGAATACTCCATGCGTGCAAACCACTTTAATATCCTTAATGCCTTCATCAATAAGCACGCGGCTTAATTCCAAAATCGAGCCGCCGGTGGCGATCTCATCGTCATAGATCAAAGCGCGTTTAAGTCCTTTCACCTGGCTGCCCACCAGACCGCTAATAATGACTTCCGAGTCAGACACTCGTTCCTTGTTCCCGGCGGCAACCGGCAGCCCCAGGGTCTTCGCAAAACGCGCCGCGGATTTGGCTTGCCCCATATCCGGGGAAACAATGATGGACCCGCTCAGGTCGAGATGGGAAAGATATTCCTTGAAGACCACGCGGCTGCTCAACGGGTCGGTGGGTACCGCAAAAAAGCCGTGGACTTGAGGCGAGTGGAACATCATGCTCATCACATGCGTGGCGCCGGCAGTTTTCAACAAATCCGCGACCAGGCGGGCTGTGATGGAAATGCGCGGCGCATCCTTTTTATCGGAGCGGCCAAAGGAATAATATGGAATGATGGCGTGGATCTCGGACGCGGCCGCGCCGCGCGCTATGTCTATCATCATCAACAGTTCCATCAGATGATCGTTGACCGGCTGCGAGAGCGATTGCACGATATACACGCGGCGATAGCGCACACTGGCCCCAAGCTGGATGTACATATTGTCGTTGCTAAAGCGCGTGATGTGAGTCGCTTCCAATGGCACGCCCAAATGAGATGCGATCTTCCCCGCCAACGGCAGGTTCGAACTGCCGCTAAAAAAACGAACTTCCCCCGCTGGAATTGGTGCTTCTGTCATGTTGCCTCTGTTCTCTGAAAATGAAATATCCTTGCGATATTTATATACCACTAAATTTCCCGATTGTGTTTTTCAAATCAGCAAGTCTCGTTATGAGCATGTCGCTGCGAGGCGCCTTGGTTTTTGCTGAAGCAGTCTCCTTATAGACAGGAGATTGCTTCGGGCTATCGCCCTCGCAACGACATATTGAGAATTTCTGTTTTTTTTTTACTTTCTTACACGCGGAATCCAACGCGGGACTTTCCTGAGATATTCTTCATACGAAGCGCCGAACCGCCTTTTTAGATTTGGCTCTTCGTACAGCGTCACGAACAAATGAAAGGCGGTGAAGATAACAAAAGCATAGATCAATAAACTCCAGTGGCCAAACCAGAGAATATGTCCGAATATTACAGAAAGCACTCCCACGTACATCGGGTTGCGGACGTAGCGATATAAACCGGATGCGACCAATTCCTTCGGCGGGTCAATCGGCGCGGGCGTGCCTTTGCCTTTTTGCACAAAATCCCAGAAGCACCAGAGAATCGCAATGCTTCCGAAAATCCAGAATGGAAAGGCAAGATATGAGAATACGCCAAAATCCACCTCGATGCCGGAACGCAAAAGAGCTAGTGGTATGTTCGATAAGTAATTTAACATAGTCGTTGCACATTAATAAGCCCTATACTTCTCATACAAATTCTTTTAAGGAGTTATGTATGAGGAGGCGAAAACCAAAAACTATCAAGCTACCTCGCGTTGATCAGCG
>JACRBH010000095.1 GCA_016234535.1 Chloroflexota bacterium | reverse complement strand
TCTGGCCCCCGCCCGCTTCTGGGTGCTGATCTATGGCAGTATCGCAGCCCTGTCATTGACCGCACTCATCCTCGAAGGCTTTGGTTATGTGCTGTATCTGGCAATACCGGGCATACCAGTCTTTGCGTGGCATCTCTGGCTCGTCAGCCAACGCGCGGAACGGAAGCAGGCCGGCATCGGAGTCATTGCCACGGGCGTACTGTCTCTCGCCGCACCAGCCGCCTATTGGGTTGGGCTTGGACGATACGATCCGCCCGGCTGGTGGCTCTTAGTATGGACATGGCTGCAATCGGCCGCAAGCATCGTCTATGCCTATCTCAGGCTGGAACAACGTGACTTGAAACAGGATCAAATTCAGGGTTGGGAAAGAAGCGCATTGTGGAAGATGGGCAATCGCGCCTTCTTATACACATCCTTCAACCTGGGCTTATCCATTATCCTTGGCTGGGCAAATCTGATTCCGCAGTTAATCTTCATTCCATTTCTATTACAATGGTTCGAAACGATCTGGGGCATCTCTCATCCCTCAATTGGCTGGAAACCCGTACGCATCGGAATGCGTCAATTCATCGTCAGCACTTTATGGATAATTTTGTTCATTGTTTTTAACAAGGTATAAGTCGCTATCATCGAAAAGCCGACAGAAGCAACCAAAGTGATTACAATATAAATAAAAAATGCGGAGTGAAATAAAATGAATTTCGATCTAAGTGAAGAACAAAAGGCGTGGAAGAAGACCGTACATGATTTTGTGGCGAAGGTGGTTAAACCCAGGGCACACGAAGTGGATGAAACCTGCGAATTCAACTGGGAGGCGGTTCGCAAAGGCGGCCCAGTCGGATTATTGGGAATGAGCATTCCCGAAGCATATGGCGGCTCGAATGTGGATATGATATCCTCGGCCATTGCAATGGAGGAATTGGGCTGGGGCTGCGGGTCTACTGCGCTGGCCTTCACCGCCCACAACGGACTCGGCACTGCGCCCATTGCACTATATGGTTCGGAGGAATTGAAGTCGAAATGGCTGCCTTTGGTGGCGGAGGGAAAAAACAAACTTGGCGCTCTGGCGCTGACCGAACCCGGTGCCGGCTCTGATATTCAAGGCGGCGTGATTACCAAAGCTGAAAAACGCGGGGACGAATGGGTTATCAATGGCGCAAAAATGTGGTGTACCAATGCCGGCATTGCGGAATATATCATCACCCTCGTCCGCACCGACCCGAAAGGCGGGTCAAAGTCATTGAGCATGATCCTCGTGCCGACGGATTCAAAAGGTTTGAAGATCGGCCCGCCCGAAAAGAAAATGGGACTGCACGGCTCGCCCACTCACGCCGTCAGTTATGACAATGTTACAGTACCGCTGGGCAATCTCGTCGGTCCCGAAGGACGCGGACTGCAACAGACGCTTGCCACGCTGGATGCGGGTCGCATCAGCATCGGCGCCATATCTGTGGGGTTGGCGCAGGCTGCTCTCGAAGCTGCTGTGGATTATGCACGTCAGCGCAAGGCATTCGGTCAGCCCATTTCGGAATTTCAGGCGATCCAATTTAAATTATCGAATATGGCGACCGAGATCGAACTGGCACGCACTATGCTGCACAAAACCGCATGGTTAAAAGATCAAGGCCGCCCCTATAACAAGGAAGCCGCCATGGCAAAACTATACGCCACAGAAATGGCGGAACGGGTTTGTTATGATGCAATTCAGATCCATGGCGGGTTTGGATATAGCAGCGAGTACCACGTCGAACGGATGTATCGCGATGCGCGCTTGATGACCATCGGCGAAGGCACAAGTGAGATTCAGAGACTGGTCATTGCAAGACATGTGCTGGCAAGTGAGTAATAACTCGCGCAGTTTTTTCATCATATCAGGAAAGATAGCATGGCCAAAATTCTGATCGTTGACGATGATGTGGAAGTCACCAGCTTGTTTGAAAAATTTCTTTCGCTTGAAGGTTATGAGACAACTTCATTGAATGAAAGCGCTCAGGCGTTGGATATTGCCAACTCCATTGTGCCCGATCTTTTCATCCTCGATCTCATGATGCCTCCGCCCGATGGCTTTAAGCTATGCAGGTTGCTGCGTGAACAGCCAAAATTTGCCCACACCCCCATCATTATTATTACCGCTCTCAGCGATAATGACAGCAAGGCGGTTGCCTATGGCGCAGGAGCGAATGACTACCTGACAAAGCCTTTCCATATTAACGAGCTTGCGCAAATAGTAAAAAGCTTTCTCTGAGAAATGGGATAAATTCAATCCACGTTAAATCAAAAAGGACACGCTCTGTTCGGAGCGTGTCCTTTTTGATTAATTGCATCGTTTTATTTCAGCGTGCGGATAAACGCAACTGTCTGCCAGATCTGTTCATCTGTCAAAACGCCTTTCCATGCAACCATGGAAGTGCCTTCCTTGCCAGTGTTGACGCGCCAGTAGAGATAGTCATCGCCAACGGTGGGGGCAAATTCGGCAAGATTCTTCGGTTGCGGATCAAGCGCCAAGCCGGCAGGGCCGTCACCATGGCCTTGTACGCCGTGGCAGGATTCGCAATTCACCTTGAACACTTCTGCGCCAGCTGTTGCCGCATCCGCTCCAAGAGGACTGGTCTTACCGGCATATTCAGCAGGAACGGGAGCTATTGTAGCAACCGCATTTGAATTGCCACAGGCCGCCAAAGCGAGGGCAGCCAATACCAATACTACAAACAATACTTTTTTCATCGTCATCCTCCAATAGATTATTTTTCGAAAAGCGGGCTGATTATATACACATTGTGAATTTATGTACAGTGCTGTACTCAGAAAAAGCATGATTATTCCAAGGTAAGGAAAATCTTAATGCGAAACGCACAAATTTGGCGAATGAACGCGAAAAAGGAAATTTCGTGCTCTTTCGCGGCGTTCGCGTTAAAACGACGCCATGAATTCAGAACCAAGTCAAGCAACCTTGGAAAAGCCATGTCAGAAAAAAAAGCAAGGTTCATTTCAATAATTGCGTCTGTATGTTCAATCGAAATGGTCCCCACCTTGAACTATACGATACAAATTCAATAAATCACGGATTTGCTCCGGAGCGCGGACTTCTACCGTTTTGCCTCTGTAAAATTTCAGACTAAGAGTTCGTAAAAATATAACTTCCCGCAACCTCGTCATTGCGAGCCCGATAGGGCGAAGCAATCTCCTTTTTGTGAGGGAGATTGCTTCGCCGGGAAGTTCACCCTCCTCGCAATGACGGAAGTTATTAATTTATTGACCCTAAAGTCTGCATTCCACTCAATCTGTGATTTACTGAAATTGACGCATAATATAAATCGTGCAACAAAAAGTGGGGTTATCATCAGCGCTAATCACCAAAGCACTTGCGGATTTCAATCACCCTGCGATATACTCACTCAATGAGTATATCGCAGGCCAAAAATCAACACAGCGGGACGATCTCGCCTGAAATTGCATTGCTCGGTTTTCTGATGGCAGGTCCATGTCATGGGTACGACCTGCATCAGCGATTTGTAATTGAGCTCGGCAATGTCTGGCACTTAAGTCAGAGTCAGGCTTATGCAATTTTGAAGCGTCTGGAAAATAAAGGGGATGCTTTTGCGCGGCTTGTTGAACAGGATAAACTGCCTGCCAGACAAATGCTGCGCATCAGTGCAGCAGGGCGCCAGCGGTTTATGAATTGGCTGGCAAAAGGTTGCGGGAGCAACGCCCGTTCCATTCGTCTCGAATTTCTCACCCGCTTGTATTTTTCCAATTTATACACGCCCGACAATACAGGACAAATTTATTCAGCTCAATCAATCGAAATCAAGAACAGCATTAATCGCCTTGAAAATATGATGACTCATCTGCCCCCGGATCAAGCCTACAATCGCCTTAGCCTCGATCTTCGCCTCCGCCAAATGAAGCTTATTCAGGAATGGATGGAAGAGATAAAAACCCAATTCAATATCACTACCGAGGAAACCCCGTGAAACGAATTCTTGTAATAACACTTTTAATGTCTGTCTTTCTGACCGCCTGCGGCGCAGCGGTCATTCCTGCCCCCGTACCTGCTTCCGCTACCGAAGCGCCGACTCTTGCCCCAAAGGCTGTGACCGAACCGCGCACACTGACCGTCTTTGCAGCCTCATCACTCACAGGCGCTTTTACAGAGATCCGCGCCGCGTTTGAAACGGCAAACCCAGGCGTTAACGTCACACTCAATTTTGCAGGATCACAGGCATTGCGCACACAGATCGAAGAAGGTGCGCCCGCTGATGTGTTTGCATCTGCCAGCGAAAAGGAAATGGACACGCTCGTAGTGGGCAATTTCGTCGCTCAAGATGTGCCGCAATTTTTCCTGACAAATAAACTGGTTGTCATTCTGCCAGCCAGCAACCCAGCCGCACTCGAAAAACTGGAGGATCTTTCCGAGACAGGAATCAAGTTGGTACTGGCGGCAGAGGAAGTGCCTGTTGGAAAATACGCGCGCCAGGCATTGGAACTAATGAATGGTTCGTTCGGGTCGGATTTCAAGGGCAAGGTTTTGGCAAACGTCGTCTCGAACGAAGATAATGTCAAACAGGTAGTCGCCAAAATCCAGCTTGGCGAAGCAGACGCGGCCATTGTCTACTTCTCAGATTTAATGGCTGCGCCGGATCTGAACACTATTGAGATTCCCATGGACTTGAACATCATCGCGAATTATCCCATCGCGCCGCTGACAAATTCTGCCAATGCCGATCTTGCGGCACAGTTCACAGCTTATGTGCTTTCGACAGAAGGACAGGACATTCTATATAAATGGGGATTTACTCCAATAAAATAGTTCATTACAAAAAGCCACAGGATATCCCTCGCGACTTTCTGACTCACATGACCAATATTCGAAAGATTTTTCACCAACTTCTGGATGAAGGGTATTCAAAATGGATATTCATTATCCCCAGCGCAATCCTGCTTGCTCTTTTTGCATCTCCACTAGCCGCACTGATTTTGCGCTCGATCAATGCGGATTTTTTCAGCAATGCGTTTTCAGAGCAGGCCTTTCACGCGCTCAGCCTAAGTCTGGTAACAAGTTCAATAACCACGATCATCGCCGCAGTATTCGGCACCCCGTTGGCATATATGCTTGCGCGATGGAAATTCAAACACAAATCCTGGCTTGATCTGATCCTTGACCTGCCAATCGTATTACCACCTTCAGTGGCCGGACTGGCATTATTAATTGCGTTTGGTCGCAGGGGACTCTTCGGCCCGGCATTGAGCGCATTTGGAATCAGCCTCCCCTACACCACTGCGGCGGTAATCCTCGCACAGACTTTTGTCGCTGCGCCGTTGTATATCAGGTCGGCGCGTATTGGCTTTACCCAGATTGACATGCAGCTTGAAGAATCAGCACATGTCGAAGGCGCCAACCAATGGCAGCTTTTTTCCGAGGTGATGATCCCACTTGCAGGACGGGCACTCGCCAGCGGAGCCATCCTAACGTGGACTCGCGCCCTGGGGGAATTCGGCGCAACCATCCTTTTTGCTGGAAATCTGGAAGGCGTAACACAAACCATGCCGATGGCAATTTATCTTGGCTTCGAACGCAATCTCGGTGTGGCATTGACCTTGTCAGTGGTTTTGATTTTCGTATCCATCTTTCTACTTATAATCACAAGGAAATTGGAAAAACACGAGGAATGATCTTCAAGCTTCACGATGAGCTGAATATTATTTTGCATAAGTCCCGATAAAAAATGCTATAATAAATCATGGCAACACCATTACCCCCACAACAACCAGCAGCACCTCCCCCCCCAACTCCCGAAGAACTCGCCGCTATACGCGAGGCGGAACGCAAACAAAAAACCATCACCGCAGCCATTATTGCAGGCATTGTGGCCTTTCTTCTTTTACTCGGAGTGGCGATCTTCTTCCTTCTACAGCCAGCCACCCCCACAGACAAGATCCGCGATGTGTTCATTATCGTCGTTGCGCTCGAGTCGCTGGTCATCGGCGTGGCTTTGATTGTCTTGGTCGTTCAGCTTGCCAGCCTCATCAACCTTCTGCAAAATGAAGTCCGCCCCATTCTTCATGCCACGAACGAAACAGTCAACACTCTGCGCGGCACAGCAGAATTCCTGGGTGAAAATGTGGTTGAGCCTGTCATTAAACTTAATGGATACCTGGCAGGTTTGACTCGTATGTTAGAATTAATGGGACTAAAAAAGAAATAGTGTATATAAAACCCTAGGATAATAATTAGGGCACTACATAAAAATTCAACTACCAACAAAGGAGTAATAACATGTCTGACCGTGATGAATTTGGCGCTTTTCTCGTAGGTTTTGTTGTCGGTGGACTCACCGGTGCCGTGGTATCCCTGCTGTTCGCTCCGCAATCAGGTGAAGAGACTCGCGCGCTGATCAAAGACAAGAGCATCGAACTGCGCGACAAGGCGCAAGTGACAGCCGAGGAAGCTCTCGCCCGCGCCGAAGCTCTGGCCGCCGACGCCCGCAAACGCGCGGAAGAATTAACCCATGAAGCCAGAGTCCGCGCCGAACAGCTTGCTGCCGAAGTCCGTGAGCGCAGCAAGGGTGCGCTTGAAGCTGTCCGCAAACCCAAGAAGGGCGATGGCAGCGAAACCCCAGCCGTTTAATATTTATTCAGGCAGCAAGGGTTTGACTTCAACGTCAAGCCCTTGTTTTATTTATGAACCTCATCCGGCGTCTGATGCGCGCCTTCTTCCACCTGCTTTATCACCCCTTTGCGTTCACTTACGATCTTGTCGCCGCAGCCGTATCATTTGGCCGTTGGAAGGACTGGACAAAGGCAGTGCTCCCGTTTATCAAAGGGACTCGCATCCTTGAGCTTGGACATGGTCCCGGTCATTTGCAGCGCATCCTGCTTGACCTGAAACTTGATCCTGTTGCGATAGACGAATCAGCGCAGATGGGGATTCTCGCCAAACGCAACATCGGCAATTCCCACAAACTCACCCGCGGACTCGCTCAATCGCTTCCCTTCGCGAACGATTCTTTTGATTGCGCAGTCTCAACCTTTCCTACGGAATACATCTTCCACGCGCAGACTCTCTCCGAGATAAGGAGATGCCTTTCGGACGGAGGCAGGCTCATCGTCCTGCCTGTAGCGTGGCCAAAGAGTGGATTCCTCAAATGGCTGTACCGTGTCACAGGCGAGAATCCAGCCGGCGGGCAGGCATCCATTCAATCAAAAATACAGGAACCTTTTATCAATGCAGGTTTCGAGACAAAAATCGAAATAGTTGAATTACAATCAGGCACATTAATGATTATCGTTGCAAACAAATAAAGGAGAGAAAACATGTTAAAAAAATTAAGAGAGCCGGTTAACAGTCTCACACATTGGGCGGGCGCGATCCTTGCTCTGGCAGGGTTGATCGCGCTGCTGATCGTCGGTTGGGGCACGCCGATCAAAGTTGTTTCATTGGTCATTTATGGCGCAAGCCTGATATTTCTATTTTCAGCAAGCGCCACTTATCATATGGTGCGCGTGAAGGATAAGGCGCTGGAAATTTTCCGCAAGATAGATCACGCGGCCATTTTTTGTTTGATCGCTGGCACATACACACCGTTCTGCCTCAACGCCTTCACTGGCTTTTGGAAGTGGGGTATGTTAGCCATCATCTGGTCGCTGGCGTTGATCGGCATTGTGATGAAGGTATTCATCATCCGCACGCCGCGCTGGCTGAATGCGGGCATCTATGTGGCGATGGGCTGGCTGTGCGTCGGCGCGAGCGGACAGTTGCTGGCCGCGCTCCCCGTCTGGGTGTTGACATGGCTCATCATCGGCGGCGTGACTTATACGCTCGGCGCGGTTGTGTACAGCACAAAGATGTTCAACTTTATACCGGGCGTCTTCGGTTTTCATGAAGTATGGCACATCTTTGTACTGCTTGCCGCAGCCGCGCATTTCGTGGCCGTAATGGGTGTGGCACTTTAAAGGGACTCCATGATTTTAGGCATTGACCTCAACCAGATTTTTACATTCCCGTTCAAAGATGCCGAGTCGCGCAGATACTTCCTAATCGGCTGTTTGGTCTCGCTTGCGGCTTTTATCGTTCCCATCCTTCCGTATTTTGTTTTGTACGGGTATGCAATTCGCATCGCAAAACAAGTCATGAACAACGAGGAACCGCACATGGTTGCCTGGGAGGATTGGGAAGGCATGTTCAAGGATGGAGCCAGGCTGTTTGGCATCCGCATAATCTATTCACTCCCAATTTTTATCCTTGTCATTCCCTTGTTCATGTCCATGTTTGCCATGCCGATCCTGGCCAGCACTGTAAGCAGTTCCGAACTTGATACGATCTTTCCCATTTTCATGTTGATCGTTTTGGGAACCATGTGCGTGCTGGTTCCCATTTCGCTCCCGCTAACCATCATTATCCCTGCGGCTGAAATGTATATGGTGGACAAGGACGAGTTTGCGGCTGGCATCCGCATCCGCGAATGGTGGGTGATCTTCCGCGCCAACATCGGTGGATTCGTTGCGGCATACGCCATCTTCTATCTAAGTTCCCTGGTTTTGACCTTTGCGATTCAAATTATTGTGGCGACATTGATATTCGCCTGTCTTTTATTTTTTCTGGTACCAGCCATGACACCATACATCATGTTGATCAAGTACGCTGTCGTTGCGCAGGTTTATAAAACCAGCAAAGAGAAACTCGCACAAGCGGCATAAAGAGCAGCGCGGCATTAATGCCGCGCTGCTCTTTTTCAAAATCTGGAATAAATTACTGTAACCATCCGCCACAAGCGGATGGAACTTAATCACGGGGATAACAGTTTAGTAAATCACATATTGAGCGGAGTGCAGACTTTCGTCTGCACTTTACATAGGCAAAGCGGACTGAAATCCGCACTCCGGAGCAAATTCGTGATTTACTAATTTGTGAATCAAGCGATAAAATGACCACAACAAATTTTAAAGGATAAAAACATGCGCCTGCTCGAGATCATCATTCCATTTTTACTTGTAATTTATTTACTCTGGCCGCACCCGCGTCCGCGTACGGTTCGCCTCGCGCCCTCCGTCACTTTAATCCTCACTCTCCTGCATTTTCTTATCGAAGGATATCGCTGGCAAATGATTCCACTTTATGCGTTGACTCTTTTGCTAACGATAAGTAGTTTGATGAAAATAAAATTTCAAGCGGATTGGCCTGCGGCCGCTTCTTACCTGACCGTTATCCTGCTCGCTGTTTCGACAGCATTACCCTCCCTGCTGCCTGTTCCAAAGATTCCCACGCCAGGCGGATCATTGAAAGTTGGCACAACCATTTTCGAATTGACCGATGAATCACGCAGGGAAATCTACTCAGGTGTGGACGAACCGCGAAAGTTCATGGTGCAAATGTGGTACCCGGCAAACCCTCTGCCTGAAAACAAGATCGCCCCCTGGATGGCGCGCGCTGATATTTATGGCCCCGCCATATCCACATTCCTTAAGTTGCCGCCGTTCTTCCTTGACCATCTCGCGTTGGCAAATACGCCCGCTTATATCGATGCGCCAATGGCGGAAACAAACACACCATATCCAGTAATTTTGTTCTCGCATGGATGGGATGGATTCAACGCCCAAAACAGCGGGCAAATGGTTCAACTTGCCAGCCGTGGCTTCGTAGTGGTCGCAGTCAATCACACGTATGGCGCAGTAGCCACCGTTTTTCCAGACGGGAAAATTGCATACAACAATCCAAATGCGCTCCCCGAAGGCGTACCAGATGATGAGTATGAGATCGCGGCGCGCAAACTTGTGGACCAATGGGCTGATGATCTCTCCCATACACTCGATTATTTAGGCATTAGTAACAGCGATATCAGAGGTTCATATTATTCAAAACTGGACATCAACCGCATCGGAGTCTACGGACACTCCACAGGCGGCGGCGCAGCCATCCAATTCTGCGGCACCGACCCGCGCTGCAAGGCCCTGCTCGGCATGGATCCGTTTATGCGGCCTGTTTCCGCTGATGTACTAGCTGACGGAGTCTCACAGCCATCATTTTTCATGTTCAGCCAGGGGTGGGCCGATCTGGTTGACAGCAGGAACAATCAACTATTCAACCAGTTTTATCCAAATATCCCAGACAGAAAAGGCGCGATCACGATTCAGGGGACAAAACATTATGATTTCAGCGACCTGCCCCTGCTCTCTCCCATTGCGCCTCAGCTTGGCTTAAAAGGTCCCTTGAACGGCAATCGCGTGATCGAGATCGTGGATGCTTATCTGGTTGATTTCTTTGAAATGACATTAAACAACAAACCATCCAATCTCTTTAATGGCAGCTTTACTGATTATCCTGAAGTAAAATTGAAATAGGAATTCATCATGCAGCTAAACAGACGCAGTATTTCAACGATTTTCCTCATCCTTGGCATGACCTTTCTTGCGATCGGTATCAGCACGGACAATACAACCTTTTCCTATGCGGCAATTGCGTTCGTGCTCATCTCGCTCATTACAGGTGGAAGATGGATGAGGCCGAGAAAAAAGTAAATTTCAGTAAATCACAGATTGAGCGGAACGCAGGCTTTGGTCTGCAATTTTACAGAGGCAAAGCGGACTGAAGTCCGCGCTCTGGAGCAAATTCGTGATGTACTGAATTTGTATCTCAATTCACCTAAAAGGAATAAAAAATGAAACTTTCGCTTGTTACACTGCGCAACATCTTTCTTGGAATATTCATCCTTGCCACACTGGTCACATTTATTTATGTCTACCGAGAAGCAACCATTGTTGCGGAGAATCCGCGCCCCACTGCTCCCCAACCTGCGCCTGATTCCAACATGGTGGTTCAACTGGAACTGGACAAGATCGTGCCTGTCATGGCATCCATCATTACATCGCTAACAACCCTGCTGGGATTTGTGTTCACTTCCGTCATGACTCTCCGCAAGGAAAAGCGCGAAGCACGCGAATCAGAACTGGCATTGAAACAAAAAGAGATCGAACTAAAACGCGCCTTAATGGAATTGGAAGACTTGAAGAAAAAAGGTTCAGGATGATCGAGCAAACAAGCTCCCGCAAAATTTTGCGGGAGCTTGTTTATTTTGTTAATCAATATTCAGGATTGTTGCTCTTTTTCCACAATGATCGTTGCTTCAGAGACAAGCGCCGCTACCGCTCCGACCGCCGCAAGTGTGGGCGCCAGGATCAGGCCAACCACCCCAAAGGTAAGCGGAAACTCGATCAACACCTTACCATCCTTATCCTTGATTATGACGCGGCGGATGTTGCCTTCGCGCAATAACTCCTTGAGTTTGGAAAGTAATTGCTCGCCATTCACTTTAAACTCTTCAGTATTAAATTCCGGCATGATATTATCCTTTCACATTTACGATACATCCCTCAAATCAACAATCGGACTTGAGGGATGAGATAAGATTGGTTGAGATTTTCGGTTTACCGGAGTCGCGGGCTACTTCTTCGGGGGCTTCGGCTTCTCCTGCTTCTTCTTTTTCTTTTCCTTGTTCTTGCCTTGTTCCTTGTTTGCCATAGTTAGCTCCTTTCCAAAAATCAACAAAGTGATCTTGGATGAAAATTTTTCGTCTTCGCCCAGGGGAGATTCAAAGCAAAGACATTGAATAAACCTTCGACAATGCAAATTATATCACTGTGCAAGTATGGGAAATTAAGGCTTTCCCGCCCTGCCGGCAAGCTGGATATCAATCCGGCTTATTTCCCATCCCGTCAATAAGAATAAAATTGCAATCTCCAAAGATACAGGAACGCGCTAAAATATAAATATGGACACAAAAAATGGTTACTTACTGGTGGTGGAAGATATTCCAGACATCCTAAAATTACTGGATACGACCCTGAGGTTCAAAGGATACCGTGTGGTTACAGCAACCAACGGTGAGGAAGCCCTGGATGCCATTCAAAAAGAACACCCTCTGATGATCATCTCGGATATCCTGATGCCAAAGATGGATGGTTTTAGTCTGCTGCATAGGTTACGTATAAATTCAGAGACTCGTAAAATTCCAGTCGTTTTCCTTTCGGCCACCTATGTCGCCCCTGAGGACAAAACATTCGCCCTCACCATTGGCGCCACTCGTTTTATCGAAAAGCCGATCAACATTGAAGAGTTCATGCAGACAATCGAGGAACTTCTGGCGAAAGGCGAACACTCTGCGGTGCTCGAACCGCTTACGGGTCCTCATTTCTATGAGGAATATCGCAAGAGACTAAAAACAAAGCTAAACCAAAAGACCACACAGATAGCGCGGCTCGAACGTCTGCTTGAAACTTCATCGGAAGAGGAAAAACCCTCCTTCCAGGATTCCCTGCTCCTTGCGAACAATGAACGGCAGGAGATCAGGCTCCTCCTCGAACAGATCCGCGAGCGGTTTGAAAACAATTCCGAATCAGAATAATTCATTGTTTCAAGAAAATCAACCCGGCGATTCCTCAACAAGGTTTTGCCGGGTTATTTTTTCATACAAAAGAACAACAATTTATAGTAGAATTGCAGGCGCTGGGGCGATGGCGGAATCGGCAGACGCAACGGACTTAAAATCCGTCGGTAGTGATACTGTGAGGGTTCGACCCCCTCTCGCCCCACAAAAAATGTCATTGCGTAGAACCTGAGAAATTTCAAAGGGCGCAATGACAGTTTCGTCTACAAAGGCAAACATGTTCTTTAATCGTCAACAGCTTGAAGAGATCGAAGATAAGAGTCTTGCCTCCTATGGAATGCGAAGCAGGGACTCGAAAGGCCGCGCCTATCTGGATAGCGAACCGGATTACCGCACCTCCTTCCAACGCGACCGCGACCGCATCCTGCACACCACCGCCTTTCGCAGACTGGAATACAAGACTCAGGTCTTCATCAACTTCGAAGGCGACTACTTCCGAACCCGCCTCACCCACACACTGGAAGTTGCTCAGATCGGCCGGACATTGGCCCGCGCTTTGGGTGCGAACGAAGACCTCGTCGAGACCATTTGCCTGGCTCATGACCTTGGTCACTCGCCGTTCGGACATTCAGGCGAGATCGCACTTGCAAGATTAATGAAGGATTACGGCGGCTTCGACCACAATAAGCAATCCCTGCGCATCGTCACGGAACTGGAACAACGCTACCCTGAATTTCCCGGCTTGAATCTCACCTGGGAAGTGCGCGAAGGAATGGTCAAACACGAATCGGAATACGACATATCCGATGCGCGCGATTTCAGCCCCGAACTGCGCGGCAACCTCGAAACCCAGATCGCAAACGTAGCGGATGAACTCGCCTACACCACTCATGATCTTGACGACGGCCTGCGTTCAGGGATGATCAATCCGCAATTACTCGAAGGCATTGCCCTCTGGGAGATCCTGCGCGAGACATATAACTGGCACGGTTCAACTCTCAGCGATATGGAACGCCACCGCATGATCCGTCACCTGGTCGGTTTGATGGTCACAGACATGCTGCATGCCACCGAGACACGCATCAAAGACAGCAAACTGAAGACCGCGCTGGATATTCAAAAATTGAAACACAATATTATTGGCTACAGCGAGGAAATGCAGCGCCGCAATCGCGAGTTAAAAGACCTGCTTTATAACAAGCTTTACCGCCATTATCGTGTGGTAAGGATGCAGGTCAAAGCGGAACGGAATATTTCAGATCTATTCCAAGCGTACCGCACCGAACCTGCCATATTGCCCGATCACGTTAAATTCTTTATCGAAAAACGCGGGCTGGAACGTACGATCTGTGATCACATTGCAGGAATGACCGATCGTTACGCAATTGAGGAACATCAAAAACTGTTCAATCCCTTTGAAAAACCGTAACTTGTATTTTCAAAAGAGGGGAACAGAATCGTCTCCCCATTAATCGGTAAAAATTTAGTATCCAGAGAGGAAGAAAATATGAACCAATCCAGCTATCTCACCCCTGAAGGCGAAGCCAAGCTTCAGGCCGAATTACAGGAATTGAAAGGCACAAAACGGGAGGAACTTTCCAAGCGATTACGATCCGCCATTCAAATGGGCGATCTTTCAGAGAATGCAGATTATCACAAAGCCAAGGAGGATCAGGGCTTCCTTGAAGGCCGCATTCAGGAGCTTGAAGCGATCCTTCGCAATGCCATCATCATTGAACAAACACAAAGCAGCGGCGTTATCTTTATCGGTTCACATGTGACCATTCAGGAAGGCGACTTTGACCCTGAGACCTATCACCTTGTCGGCCCCACCGAAGCCGATCCGCGCCGCGGCAGAATCTCATACGAATCCCCAATTGGCCGCGCCTTGATGGACAAACAAGTTGGTGATGTTGCCGAAGCCGATACTCCCGGCGGCAAGATCAAATTCAAGATATTGAAAATCGAGTAATCAAATCCAAACTACAACAAAAAAAAGACCGTCTCGCGAACAGCGAGGCGGTCTTTCATTCTTCTTCTAACCTTGTCTTGGCCAGATGGCTAATTCAAGTGTGATGCGTTCAAAATAACTATCGGCTGGTTGGGGACCGCGGCCATATTCAAGGTCAACCACAGTTGCCAGTAATTGCAAAGTGGCAGTCTCCAGCAAAATCTGCGCTTGCGGCGCAACAACCACCAACTCACCCTTCGGTTCAAGGCGGGAACGAATCTCCTGGTCGTTGAAAGCATGTTGCGACATCAATACCTTTGTGGCGGTCTTGATGTCATTCTTATCGAACAGCCAAATCTCCAGCGCTGTAACCTTCTTCGGGTCACCGACCCCAATCGCCTCAGAGACGCCTACGCCATATTCACCCATGAACTCTCCAGCCTGGGTATCGATGCTGAACGATTCGTCATAGAGGTCATCGCCAAGCACATAAGTAGTCATGGTTTGTGTGATTGGCGGAGCAAGGCCAAGCTGCTCGAAATTCGTCTTCTCGGCGTGACGGCTGATCTCAACAGCCTGCATGGTGGGAGTCACTTCGCCACTACCGCGCTTACCTAGTAATCTGAAAAGGTAAAAACCGGCAGCGCCCAAAACGCCGAGCACCAACACCAATCCAAAAATAATCAACGTAGTCTTCATCGTTGGTGAAATACCACCAGCTCCAGTATTTGCCGCCGGCGGCGTCTCTGTTGAAAGTACATTTGCGACCACATCGTTGAATGACTTGATCACTGCCGGGTCTATATTTCCCGGATTTGCCTGAATAGCGGCAAATGCCGTCTGTGCGCCCGCCCCAAGATTCTTCCAGCGTTGAACGGCCAGGTCCTGACTCTGATTTACGCGATAGGAGTCAATCGCCATGCGCAGATAGTCTTCCTGCAGGTCTGCGCGAAGGTAGGATGGGGTTGCATCCACAAATTGGACTGGCGCGATCACCCACCCAATCAGCAATCCCAGTACCACTCCACCAATGCCTAAAGCAATTGGAATGATAGGCAGTTTTTTCAATAAGGCTACGATAAAGTCCATACGAGACTCCTTTGTTTGGTTGAGTTTTTCTGATTATACATCCTAATTTTATTACCCCGCATGGCAGAATGATTACTGCGTCTCCATTAAATACAGGGTGCGCTCGGAATCACGCACAGACTCGGCTTTACGAATTAAAAAGCGCGAAGAGAACGCGGATTCAAACCCCTCGCGGCTGTACCCCGGAAAAATATCCTCGCGGGAGGAAAGAAGTTTCTGCACCTGCGAATCGGATTTCGGCACAAACTCGATCACAAGCCATTTACAGCGTGACGCAAAAAATTCAGCAAGCTGCGGCAGCGGCACATTATTCGAAATGGCAAGGTGATGAATAACCGCCAGCGCCAGCGCCATATCCACCGGGCCGCGCCCGGCAAACGAATCGCGTTCATTATTGTTCCAACCCAGCGACGGGCTGGGGTTGGTCAGATCTAAAACCAAAGGCAGAACGTTCTGTTCCTTCTTCGATTTTACCGTTCGATAATTTTGCTCCACTGCCGCAGGATCAATATCGAACGAAACCGTGAATGCGCCTGACAATGCAGCTTCGCGGCTGAACACACCTGTGTTGCCGCCAAGGTCCCAAACCAGTGCCGGCTTTTTCTCAAGCGCCCATTCATTTACAAGCTGCTTCTTATGCTCGAAAGCGGAATCGGTGTAATTGGTATTCTCGTAATAGTCACCCCATTCCGTGCCGGCGGGTTTCCATATCAATTTTTGGATTGTATTTTCAAGGCTTTCGATCAAGCCAATTAGCGCCTGCTTGCTCATACTCATCCTACGTTCACGCGGATTGATCGCCTTATCCGAATATCTTTTTTGTGCATCCGCGTGAAAGTGAATATGAGTCAACAACCCAAAGTTGAATTTTGTTTTCAAGGGCAACAACGCACTCGCCAGATCAAGCGGAACGCCGTCAATATAAACGCGCAGCAACTGGCTCAAACGCACATCACGATAACTCATCAATGCAAGCGGCGCGAGAAAGTGCTGGCAAAATTGTTTATATGCCGCCCACGGCTGACCTTCCTTGTAATCCTCAAAAGAAAGCGTATCGATCAACGTTGCCCTGCCGCGCATGAATTGAATATTGTAGGCGCTCGCATCCTTCAATGACATATCCAATTTCAACGCGCGCTTTTGAATCGACAATGTCGTCAGTGCCGCATCCTTCAACTGGCTGAACGACCATTCATACGGATAGGAAATAAACGGCACGCGTTCAGGCTGGATGACCTTAAAAGCCGCATCCGACTCAGCCGGCAGTTGGTCTGACTCAACATGCGGAATCAGCAAGCCAGCCTTGACCAGCTTCCCATACAGGCCGGAATCCATCAACCGCGCGTAATCATTGGAGTACGCGCGGTTGATTTGTCGGTACAAGGTCCCGTTTCGAGTAAACAGAAACCCGCTCGGGTCACGAAAGGAAGCGGAGAGTTGTTCAGCTTTGGACATTTTCAGAATCGTCGTTGTCCTCTTCTTCCTCTGGCTTTGGCTTGACTCCAAAAAGCTTCTTGATCGAACTCCACGAAGCGCGCAGGGCAACGCCCAATCCCAACAGGACTGCTATCGCAATTTGGATCAGGATGCTCCCGGAGCCGGGGTCGAGATACAGTTGTGGCGCAAAGTGCATTTTATTCTCCGTATTATTTGTATCGCGACATTTATGTCGCGTTTGTGTTTTATTTATTCAACAGCTTCAGGGACGATCTCTTCCAACAGGAAGGACTCGGAACATTTGATGCATTGCGCCTCGCGCTTGTTCGCAACGACCAGCAGCCCGCCGCATTTAGGGCAGGGTCTGGCAAGCGGTTTCTTCCACGAAGTGAAATCGCAATTCGGGTAATTGACACAGCCAAAGAACGTGCGTCCCTTGCGTGTCTTTCTTTCGACGAGATCGCCGCCGTCATTTGGACATGCCACGCCGATTTTCAACAGCCACGGTTCGGTATAACGACAATCGGGAAAGCCGCTGCATGAAATGAATTTGCCGAAGCGCCCATAACGGATGACCAGTTCCTTGCCGCAAGTTGGGCAGGCGCGGCCAATCGGTTCGGGTCCGCTTTTGGTGACCGGCATCTCAGCCTGCGCTTTTTTCACATCTTCTGCGAACGGCTCATAAAATTCGCGCATGGCATCTGTCCATGTCATTTCACCAGCCGCGATCTTATCGAGGTCCTCTTCCATGTGCGCGGTGAAATTGTAATCCACCACTTCGGGGAAGTATTCCACCATCAAGTCATTGACCTGCAAACCAGTATCCGTTGGAATAAGACGTTTATCCACACGCTCAACATAGCCGCGCTGTTGAATGGTTGAGATCGTTGGCGCATACGTGGACGGGCGCCCGATGCCATTTTCTTCAAGCGATTGCACAAGCGACGCTTCTGAAAAGCGCGGCGGCGGTTGTGTGAAGTGTTGTTCAGGAATGAGCCGTATCAATTCCTGAGTCTGCCCTTCAGCAATGCCAACGGGGATTTTTACATTCTCTTCGTCT
>JACRBH010000096.1 GCA_016234535.1 Chloroflexota bacterium | reverse complement strand
AGTTGGTCTGCGCTCGGAAGCAACGGCGCGGGAGACGGCGCACTCAACGCGGGCGTGGTTGCGCTCGCCGTCAACGGGCTAAACGTCTACGCGGGCGGCGGATTTACCAACGTCAACAACGGCGGCACAGTTTTGAACGCCGCGGATTTCATCGCCAAATGGGACGGCTCGAACTGGTCATCCCTCGGTAACGGCACGGACGGCTCGATCACCTCCACCGTCCGCGCCATTGCTGTCAGCGGCTCGGACGTGTGCGTGGGCGGGTCGTTCGCCAACGTCAACAACGGCGGCATAATGCTGTTCGCCGCCGACCACATCGCAAAATGGAACGGCTCAACCTGGTCGGCGCTCGGAAGCAACGGCGCGGGGAACGGCTCGATCGGCGGCAACAATGACATCGTCTACGCGCTGTTCGTCAACGGCGCAGACCTGCTGGTGGGCGGCGGATTCTCCAACGTCAACAACAACGGGACGATGGTAAAAGAAGCCGATTATCTCGCGGCCTACGGTATCGGCGCAGATGTTACCCCGCCAACCGTCGCCTCCATCACCCGCGCGGGAGCGAATCCCACCAGCGCGGCCAGCGTGGACTTCACCGTCGCCTTCTCCGAATCTGTGACGGGAATCGACGCGGGCGATTTTACCTTGACGACCGGCGGCGTCTCCGACGCAGCTGTGAGCGGGGTCAGCGGATCTGGCAGTATCTACACTGTGACAGTATCCACTGGCACCGGCATTGGCACACTGCGTTTGGATGTGCCTGATACCGCCGTTATCACAGATGTGAAGGGAAATCCCTTGAGCGGCTTGCCATATACAGGCGGTGCAATCTACAACATCCGTACCAACACCTTCAACGATGTCCCAATAAATTATTGGGCATGGCAATTTATTGAGCGCCTTTCCAGTGCCGGCATTACAAGCGGATGCGGGAATAGTAATTACTGCCCCACCACATCAGTCACGCGCGCACAAATGGCGATCTTCCTGCTGAGAGGAATTCATGGCAGTGGATACACACCCCCAGCGGCAACGGGAACAGTATTCAACGATGTTCCAGCCAATGCCTTCGCCGCCGCCTGGATCGAACAACTGGCAACGGAGGGAATCACCAGCGGCTGCGGGAACAACAACTTCTGTCCAAACTCACCTGTATCACGCGCTTCGATGGCGGTCTTCCTTGTCCGCGCAAAACATGGCATTGCATTTGTTCCGCCCACAGCGACCGGCATATTTGCGGACGTTCCTGTAGGATCCTTTGGAGCAAACTATATCGAGCAACTGGTGGCAGATGGAATCACCAGCGGGTGCGGCCCCGGTAGCTTCTGTCCCAGCACCACGGTCACACGTGACCAGATGGCGGTCTTCCTGGTAAGGACATTTAATTTGCCGTAATAGGTCACTCTTCCATGTTCAAAAAAAGCCTTCGATGTTGCGAAGGCTTTTTTTGAACCGGAGGAATTACCCTATAGACAACTTAATGCGGCGTAAATGTCGCAGCGCGTTTTTTGCGCTGAATCTTTTCGTGATAATAAGGGAAAAACCTGAAAAATTAAAAACCGGGGCCGGAACATTTTGTTTGTTTCGCTCGTCTGATGTAGTGTACAATATTCAGGGATAATTGACGCTTATTTTAGAGTATAACCTGCTCGTTTGGCTTATTTTTACAACGTGTTTGGATAAGCCTGGGTCTGCTGGGATTAAGAGGCTCAAAAAAACATCAATACCATAAGTAATCAACAGGAGATAAAAATGTACGCTACGTTCAAAAAGATTATCTTTGCCTTTATCCTTGCGCTGTCAGTTTTGACAACCGGCGCATGGCAGGGGAATCAGGTTGCTTTTGCACAAGATCAAATATCAGCCGCCCCCGAGACCCCTTTATATTCAGGCCTGACCTGGAATAATGCCGGTTCGTCTGTTCGCAGTATTACACTGAATGCAAAGGGAGAATCAATTTCCTTATCCGGGGATACTTATCAAGCGGTGGAACAATTCTCCACAGCCCTTCCCCAGGATGTATTGGATTACTACTCGAATGAACAGCTTGCTGGATCCGGCTGGAGTTCCCATGACGCGGTTGATCTACCGGGCGGCGTCCGTAAAGTTTTTTACCATGAGTCAGGTGTGTATTTTTCGGTGGAGTTTGAAATTTGCCCGGAGAAATTCTCCGCCACCTGTATCACCGTATGGAAAAGCGAACAATCAAATACGGCAAACCCCACGCCCTCTGTTGCGTCCGAGCCGGGGCCGCTGGCGACTGGTTCCTTTGGGAAAAATTCCCCTGCCAACGGTACTGGGAATGTAAACCCGGCGAGTGTTGTTTTATCCTGGAGCGCATTCACCCCCACTCCCGATAAATATAGCTATTGTATAAAGGTCGACTCGGAATGCGCGGCAAATGACCCAAACTGGACCGGTACATTCACGAATACCAGCGTTACATTAACCAATTTGCTTTATGGCAAAACCTACCACTGGCAGGTAAAAGCCATTACATGCGCAGATTGTACGCCGAAAATATTCACATACGCTGACGGAGGAACCTGGTGGACTTTTACAACCAAACTAAACGGTGTCAGCATCGTCGGGAATGCGGGTGTGGGCGGGGCAACATTAAGCTATACAGATGGTACGCCCAAGACCGTCACAGCAGACAGTATTGGAAATTATTCGATAACGCTGCCCACCAACTGGTCCGGGACAGTAACACCATCCAAGACGGGTTACACATTCTTCCCAGCCAGCACTACGTATACAAACCTCAATGTTGCTCAAACGATTACAAATTATTCAGCTACAGCCATCACCTTTAATATTTCGGGAAACGCCGGAGTGGCCGGGGCAACATTGACATATACTGACGGCATCCTCAAGACGGCCACCGCAGATGGCCTGGGTGATTACACTTTTCCAGTTTCGTACAACTGGACTGGGACCGTGGTGCCATCCAAATTGGGTTATATCTTCTCGCCAGTCAGCAAGAATTACAGTAATGTCCTTGCCAATCAAACCGCTCAAAATTACCTGACTACGCACATAACCTATACGATTTCAGGGAATGCCGGAGTAGCCGGGGCAACATTGAGTTATGTTGATAATGGGGCAAAGACTGCCGTTGCGGATAGCGCCGGCAACTATTCGATCACCATCCCCTACGGTTGGAGCGGGACGGTTACACCTTCCAAATCACCTTATTACTTTACACCCACCGCAAGAGATTATTTGAATGTTGTCGCAAATGTATCCGCGCAAAATTACACCATTTCGATTTTTAGCGATGTCGCAAGCACATATTGGGCATTCAATTATATTGAGCGTTTTTCCGTGGCAGGCATCACCAGCGGCTGTTCTGTAGCGCCGTTAAAATACTGCCCTGAAACTACTGTCACCAATTCGCAAATGGCGGTCTTTCTTGTGCGCGCCATTCATGGGGTCGCTTTCGTTCCCCCGGCAGCGACTGGCACAGTCTTCACCGATGTTTCGGCTGGTTCCTTCGGCGCCGCCTATATTGAGCAGTTACATGCCGATGGCATCGCTGTTGGATGTAACGCTGCTGGAACCCTGTTTTGCCCCAACCTGATTGTCTCCCGCTCTGACATGGCAGTCTTATTGCTGAGGAGCAAGCATGGAGCTTCCTATGTTCCACCAGCCGCTAGTGGAACCGTCTTCACCGATGTGACTATCAGCAATCCTTATGCCCCCTGGATTGAGCAATTGGTATTTGAAGGTATTACGAGTGGTTGTACCACCACCACTTATTGCCCAGGCGGTTCTGTCACACGCGCTCAAATGGCAGTCTTCTTTGTGAGGACATTCAGCCTTCCGTAAATAACCACTAGTTCAAAAAGAGAGCCTTCGCATCATACGAAGGCTCTCTTTTTGATTCGGATATGGGTTGGAAAATAAAAGTTAAATGATTCGATAAAGAGCCGCAGTCGCAACCCGACCTGTGGTTTGATCCTCGAAAGCGGGAAATCAGCGCCGGCAGTTGGCCGAGTCTGCTAAGGCGGCGAATATGCCAATGACGCCGCATACAGCCATCGGCTAAGCCTGATGCGTAACGCTATGCATATCCCAAACAAATGCCAAAGTTAAAATATTGAACAAGTCATTTATTTGTGATATAAGAATAAAGATAGGTGACGGGCCTTAATCGTAGACAAGCCATGAATTAAATCATAATAACAAAAATTTAGATTGCGGGTATGGAATCATTGCGCCATGAATTAAATCATGGATAAAACATCATGTGTTTTAGGAGAATACCATGCAGAAGAATGTTGTTAAGTTCCTGTCAGTCATCGCCGTTTTGGCGATGATGTCTGGGCTTGTACCTGGGGGAATGAAAAACGCTCAAGCCGTTTCATCCAGTATTGTGATCAGTCAGGTTTATGGGGGTGGTGGAAATACAGGTTCAACTTATACGAATGATTATATTGAGATATTTAATCTGGGAACAGCGCCGATAAATTTGAGCGGTTGGAGCGTTCAATATGCTTCGGCAACCGGCACAACCTGGGCAAAGACTGACCTGTCAGGAACGGTTCAGCCGGGTCAATATTACTTAATTCAGGAAGCGGCGGGAACCGGCGGCACCCAGCCGTTGCCAACCCCTGATGCGACGGGTACGCTCAGCATGAGCGGGACAAATGGGAAAGTGGCGCTGGTGAGCAGCGGAGCTCTTTTAAGCGGAGCCTGTCCCACTGGTGTTATTGATTTTGTCGGGTTTGGAACGGCCAACTGTTCTGAAACAAGTGCTGTGCCCGCCCTTAGCAATACCACTGCCGCCAAACGCGCGGCGAACGGCTGTACTGAAACCGATAACAATAACGCTGACTTTACGGTTGCCAATCCAACTGCCGATCCCACTCCGCGCAACACCGGCTCAACGTTGAATCCTTGCAGCGCTCCGGCAGATTTTGCCCCGAGTATCTCCAGCGTGATACCGAATAATAACGCGGTTGACGTTGCGGTTAATGCGGATGCCATTGTCACTTTTAGCGAAGCTGTTACTCTTACAGTTCCCTGGGTTACGCTTGAATGCTCCGCCTCAGGGATAAAGACAGCAGTCATCAGCGGCGGACCGACTTCCTATACCATCAACCCGGATATGGATTTTACTGACGGAGAATCCTGCACGTTGACTATAACAGGAGCAATGGTCAGTGACGTGGATGCAAATGATCCGCCAGACACAATGACCGCAGATTTTAGTTCCACCTTCAACGTAGTTAGCGCCACACCGATTTGCGATCAACCCTTCACACCGATCTACGATATTCAAGGAAGCGGTGATGTGGCGGCTGTTACGGGAGTTGTGACGTTAGAGGGAATCGTTGTCAGTGATGATGAGGGCGCCAGCCCTGCATTGGGAGGTTTTTATATCCAGGATGTGAGTGGTGATGGCAATCCTTTAACGTCGGATGGCATCTTTGTCTATAACGGTACTGGCAATGCCGTCACCAAAGGCGATATTGTCCGCGTGACCGGGACGGCAGCTGAGTATCAGGGCGAGACACAGATCAGCGCTGTTTCATCCATTGTTGGATGTGGAACCGGAACACTCGCACCCACTGATATCAGCCTGCCTTTTGCCAGCATCGCCGAACAGGAACAATATGAAGGTATGCTGGTGCGTGTTCCGCAGACCTTATATGTCACCGAGCATTATCTGTTGGGGCGCTTTGGCGAGGTATTGCTTTCCGGCAGCGGCAGACTCAATCAGCCTACCGCTATCGTAGCGCCAGGCGCGCCAGCTTTGGCAGTACAGGCGGCAAACGATTTGAACAGCATTATTTTGGATGATGGTTTAAATAATCAGAATCCCGATCCGATTGTATTTGCGCGCGGCGGAAACCCGCTTTCAGCGAGCAATACTTTACGCGGGGGGGATACGGTTTCGAATCTTATTGGTGTGATGAGCTATGGCTGGGGTGGAAATGCATCCAGCCCAAATGCGTATCGCATTCGCCCGGTCAATGCCCTGGGTGGGGGCATTCCTAATTTCGTGGCAGCCAATCCTCGACCGGTATCGTCTCCCACTACAGGCGGTTCGATTAAAGCTGTGGGCATGAATCTGCTTAACTATTTCAATACTTTTGGGGTTGGAGCATGTACAAATGGAATAAGCGGATCAGCCACTGATTGTCGCGGCGCGGGTGATGCCCTTGAATTTACCCGCCAATCTGACAAGCTCGTCAATGCCATTATCGCCATGGACGCCGATGTGGTGGGCATCGTCGAAATCGAGAACGATGGTTATGGTTCCAGCAGCGCAATTCAAGACCTTGTAAACAAACTTAATGCGGTTGCAGGCGCAGGAACATACACCTTCATTGATGTGGATGCGCTTGGCGGGAAAATCGATGCGCTGGGCAATGACGCAATTAAAGTGGGCATTCTATATCAATCAGCCAACGTTACCCCGTTGGGCACAACTGCCGTTTTGGATACTGTTGCATTCGTCAACGGTGGTGATGGATTTGCCCGCAATCGTGTTTCATTATTGCAGGCATTTCAAACCGCCGACGCCGAACGCTTCCTGTTCAACGTGAATCACTTGAAGAGCAAAGGCAGTGCCTGTGATGTTCCGGATGCCGGCGATGGGCAGGGTCAATGCAATATCGTCCGCACCAATGCTGTCAACGAGTTGGTGAATTGGTTCGCGACAGACCCAACCGGCACAAGCGACCCCGACTTGTTGATCGTGGGTGATTTGAACTCTTATGCCAGGGAAGATCCCATCGTTGCTTTTGAATCAGCCGGCTATACAAACCTGATTTATCACTTCAATAACGTGGACGCCTACTCATATGTGTTCGATGGCCAGTGGGGTTATCTTGATTACGCCATTGCTTCCCCCAGTCTGTTGGCGCAAACTGCCGGGGTTTTTGATTGGCACATCAATGCCGACGAACCCAGCATCCTTGATTACAACACCGATTACAAAACCGCCGGACAGGTCGGAAGTTTGTACAGCGCCGAACCATTCCGCATATCAGACCATGATCCGGTGATCGTGGGATTGAGTCTGGATACTGTCGCGCCGGATACGCTAATTGAAACCCACCCAACTGACCCGTCAAACAACGATGCGGCAGACTTTACCTTCTCAAGCCCGGACGTAACATCCATCTTTGAATGTAAACTCGATGGCGATCCCTTTACCGTGTGTACAAGTCCGGCCCATTACACTGGTCTTGGCGATGGCTCTCATACATTTCAGGTGCGTGCAAGGGATGCGATTGGTAATGTGGATGAAACCCCCGCTTCATTTACCTGGACCGTTGAGATGACCCTGCCAATTGTCATTTCCATCGCCCGTGCAAATCCCAGCCCAACGAATGCCGCCAATGTAAGTTTTACGGTCACGTTTTCTGAGGCTGTAACAGGTGTGGATAAATATGATTTCAGTTTGATACCCACTGATGCAGTTTTAGGCGCTGGAATTATAAGCGTGAGCGGGTCAGGCACAACGCGTACTGTTGTTGTAAATACAGGCACAGGCTCCGGCACACTGCATCTTGATTTGATTGACAACGATAGCATTAAAGATTTGGGGAAGAATCCATTGGGCGGGCCGAGTCCTGTGAATGGAGATTTCACAACCGGTGAAACTTATGTCGTGGATAAAACTTCACCGATGGTTGTTTCAATTATGCGCGCATCTCCAGATAATACCTCTGCCGCTGTTGTGAATTTTTTGGTGACATTCGACAAGCCGGTTATTGGCGTGGATCGGTATGATTTCCGCCTGACCGCCACCGGCACAATCGTCAATGCCTCGATCATAAGCATTGGCGGTGTTGTCGGTACAACGCGCACAGTGACTGTCCTTGCTGGAAACGGCTCTGGCACGCTCGATCTTGATTTGGTTGATAACGATACCATTAGGGATGTGGTAAGAAATCCATTGGGCGGGGGAGGTTTGCTTAATGGCGACTATTTCGCCGGTGAAATATATACAATTGAGAGAACTCCACCGACAGTGGTCTCGATCATGCGTGCTGGAGCGGATCCCACATCCGCCGCTCTCGTAAATTTTACAGTTACTTTTTCTGAAGTTGTAACGGGTGTGGACAAGTATGATTTTAGTTTGATCGCTACTGGCGATATTGCAGGCGCCTCGATCATAAGTGTTAGCGGTGCCGGCGCAGTGCGTACTGTCACCGTGAATACAGGGTCGGGGTCGGGCACACTGCAATTGGACGTGATCGACAACGACACAATTAGGGATATAAAATACAACCTCCTTGGAGGCAACGGAGCAGGAAACGGAAATTTCACTGGTGTGGCTTACACAATTAGCAAACCATAAATCGTACTCCGGTTCGTGTAGAAATAGATGGAAACGAAACTCAGGTTCCTTGTGAGCTTGGGTTTCGTTTCCATTATGTAAATACGCCGCCAATAAATGACATTTGACAAGAAACAAAGGATACTTGGTATATTTCCATTGAAACCTATTGGCATCATAATAATAATTAATTACAATATAGCAAGGCGTAATGATTAAGCCTGCTGTACGGGGCCTGATCCCTCATTCAATTACACATAAGGTTTGGCTGCATTATCTTGTCTGGAGGTGTCAATATAAATAACAAATAAAAGGAAACAACTGTTTTTTACGGAAACATAATTTCTGCAAGACAAAAAATAATAGAATCTTGAGTAATACCGGAGGGTAAAACCCATGAGTACAAATAATATCTGGCGAGCATTAAGAGTACCTCTTGCGCTCGTCATTATGCTTTCCCTGTTTTCCACAGCTGCATTCGCGGCGCCTTCTGCAGTTCCTTCCACCCCAGTAACATTCACAATCCTTCATACAAATGACTTCCACGGCCAGTTGGAGCCCTCGGGCAGTAACCCGGGCATGGCGCGTGTGTCAAACTTTGTCAATGGCGTTCGTACTGCCGTTGGAGCCGGCAATGTGTTGCTGGTTGACGATGGCGATGAGATGCAGGGCAGCCTGCTTTCCAACCTGGGCGATGGCACTGCCACTGGCAAAGGCATCCCCACCATTGCGACCTTTAATGCGATGGGCTACAACGTAGCCACGTTTGGTAATCATGAATTTGACTGGGGCCAGGAAAACCTCACCAATCGCACCACTGAGGCCGTGTATCCCTACGTGACCGCCAACATTGTGAAGAAAGACGGCGTGGACTGCGCCACCTCTGGCTGGGTTAAGCCCGATTTTGCAGACGCTCCCTATCAGATATTCACAATGGGTACTGCGCCTGACACGGCCAAAGTGGCCTTCATTGGCGTAACCACAACAGAAACTCCCACCATTACCGTCGCAACTGCCACGGCTGGATTGTGCTTCAAGGATCCTGCCGATTCGATTGTCCATTATTACGATGAAATCAAAGCGGCCGGCGCGGATGTGATCGTGGTTCTCAGCCACCTCGGCTATGCTGATGGCGGTTATGGCTACGGCCTCCCAGTGTATGGCGATCAGACTTTGGCTACCAAGTTGAATACTGCTGGCAAGCCCGTCAACCTGATCATCGGCGGTCACAGTCATACCGACTTGACCTCTGCTACGACTGTTGGCACAACCAAGGTTGTACAATCCCACTACAATGGCCGCAAAGTTGGCCGCGCCGACATCACTGTAGCAACCGACGGCAGTGTTTCTGTCACTTGGACCCGCAATGTGATTGCCACCACCGATCCTCAGGATCCTGCCATTGTTACGCTCATCAATACATACGCTTTGGACCCTGACTATCTGGCTCTTGTAAATACTCCCATCGGCTATTCATCGGTTGACCTGCCCCGTCTGGACAGCGGCAACAGCGATAATATGATGGGCACCTTCATTGACGATGCCATCTATAACTATTTGAATACCGACGCAGAGCCAGCCAATGATATTGACTTGTTCTTTAACAACGCCGGCGGTATCCGCGCTGACTGGTGCTATGACACCGTCAGCGGAACTTGGATTAGTACCGGCTGTGTTGCGGGTACTCACACTCCCGCCCTGCTGACCTACGGCAATATGTTCACCGTTCTGCCGTTTGGCAACGCCACCGTTGTCGGGCAGATGACAGGCGCTCAGATTCTGGAGGTGCTTAACTACGGCCCCAATGTAGCTGGTGTCATCCAACCGGCTGGTTTGAAGTATTCCTATTTCAAATACAAGGATGCCAACCCCGGCCCACAACCTTACGCTTGGGGTGCATACGATATTACGGTCTATAACAAGGCTACCCTTGCTTGGGAACCGTTGGATCTAACTAAAACCTACAAAGTGGGCACGAATGAGTTTCTAGCCCCCGCTGGCGGTGATGGATACAATGGCTTCAAGTACATGACCAACATCACCTACTGGGGTGATATGCTCAATGCGGTCAATGCTTATGTCACTGCCAACTATGGCACAGCGCTTACCGCTTATGCTGGCCCAAATGGTGATGGTAGTCTTGATGGACGCATCACCCGCAATGGAACCGACGCTGGTGGCACTATTGTGCCTCTCACTGTCCTGCACCACAATGACTCGCATGGCAACCTGGCCAAGGGAACTTACGTTGGCTATACCCAGCTTGCTACCTTGATCGCGCAGGAAAGACTTCACAATCCCACCCGCACCATGTTGCTTAGCTCTGGCGACAACATTCAGGGCGACGCGATGATGTATTACTTCAAGACCGCACCGACCGGGTTTACCTCGGATGGTACGCCGATCGCAGACGCCTCCTTGCACATGAACCCATTGATCAAGGCGTTCAATTCCATGAATTATGATGCCATGACCCTGGGCAACCATGAATTCAATTTTGGCAAGGATGTGTTCACCAGTGTCCTGAGTCAGGCCACCTTCCCGCTTCTGCAAGCTAATATTACAGATGATGGTTCCTACGGACTTGCAACTGCGGGCGTTGATCCCTATGTTGAAAAAATCGTGGGCGGTGATATCAACGTTGCCATCCTCGGCATCGGCAACCACCGCATCCCGAACTATGAACTCCCCAGCAACATCCCCGGCCTGACCTTCTCCGACCCGATTGTCAAAGCGCAGGAACTCTCCACTACGCTCGGTCCTACCAACGATGTAGTGATTGCCCTGACACATATCGGCTTCACTGAAAACCCCGCCTCCGTTGAAGTTGATGCCAATGTGGACACCAACCTTGCCAAGCAAACTACCGGCATTGATGCCATTATTGGCGGCCACAGCCATACCAACCCGGCTACAGGTTTCGGTAGTTATAAATTCCTGCCGTCCATCATCCCCAGCGCAGATGGCAAGCCTGTTGTGGTTGCTCATGCCTATCGCTATAACAATACCCTGGGTGAGGTGAGCATGGGGTTGCGCGATTTGGGCGGTGGCAACTACGAAGTTGTGAGCCAGACCGGCCGTTATCTTACTGTTGCAACTGCAACGGTTGAAGACCCGGCTGTCAAGGCTATTGTTGATCCGTATGTTGCCTTGTTGAATACTTACAATGCCACCCCCATTGGCAGCACAACAGCCCCCATCGATACTATGCAAGCCTTCACGCAAGAAACGAATGGCGCGAATCTACAGGCCGATGCATCTGTGTATGAACTCTCTGTCAAGCACAGCATCCCTGTGGACTTCCATCTCTCCGGCGCGATGACCAATAAGCTGATTGCGACAACCGCCACTCCAGGAACCCCCTACCCGCTGACAATCACGGATATGTTCGCTGCCATGCCGTACGAGAACTCGCTGGTCGTTATCAGCATGAACGGCCCGCAACTTAAGGTAGTCCTCGAACGCGCCTATCGAAACTATTATTACTACAAGTATGTTCCCGGTTACGGTGGATATGCCTATTACACCACCTGCATGATTGATACCAACTTTGGAAATCAGATCAAATATAACGATCTGTATCCAGCCCTGCCAAATGGAAATAACGTAGTTTCGCTGAAGATCGCCGGAGCCGCAGTGGACTTCACGAATGCCAGCAAGTACTACAATGTATCCACGGTCAACTATCTGGCGGCTGGCTCCTGTAACTTCAATGACGCGGGTGTTACCCTCTGGCCGCTGAATCAAATCGTGGCAGACACTCAGTATTATGTTCGCGATGCGGTCATTGATTACACCACATTCATGGGAACCGTTTCGCCCGCCATTGAGGGCCGTCTGCAATTCGTCAGCGATTCAGTGGCCCCAACAGTCAGTTCCATCGTTCGCGCTGATGCAAATCCCACCACAGCCGTCAGTGTAAACTACACCGTCACATTCTCAGAACCAGTAACAGGCGTGGATGTGACCGACTTTTCCGTTACAACTTCTGGTGTCACTGGCGCAGCGGTCACAGGCGTGAGTGGTTCAGGGAGTGTCTATACTGTCCATGTTTATACAGGTGTAGGCGCTGGTACCTTGCGTTTGGATGTTGTTGGCGCGCCGTCCATTAAAGATCTCACAACAAATGCCCTGGCTGGTCCATACACCAGCGGCCAGACTTATACGGCAAGGACAACCATCTTTACTGATGTGTCTTCTTCCTACTGGGCCAACAGTTTTATTAACAGCCTGTATAACGCAGGTATTACAAGCGGTTGTGGCGGAGGCAGTTTCTGCCCCGAGCAGGCAGTTACACGCACCCAGATGGCCATCTTCCTGGTGCGCGCCATGCATGGCACTACCTTCGTGCCCCCAACTGCAACGGGTTTCTTTACCGATGTCCCGGTGGGTTCCTTCGGAGCTGACTTTATCGAACAGTTAGCTGCTGATGGTATTACCTCTGGATGCGGCGGGACCAACTATTGTCCAAACCAAGTTGTGACACGCGCCCAAATGGCGATCTTCCTGGTACGTGCCAATCATGGTACCACTTTCATACCTCCAACAGCAACAGGCGCCATCTTTGGCGACGTTGCAGTTGGCACCTTCGGCGCTGACTTTATTGAACAGCTCTTTACCGATGGTATTACGACTGGATGCGGTGGCGGCAACTATTGCCCCGCAAGCTCAGTCACACGCGCTCAAATGGCCGTTTTCATTGTGAGGGCGTTCAATCTGCCGTAAGAGAAGCAAGGTCTCGTATTCTGCGAGATATTCTTCCGTTATCGAAAAAAGAGCCGGTGCTAACGCGCCGGCTCTTTTTAGATGGATAATACTATCAGGCGGTATAACCATTAGCAGGGAAAAGGCTAACCCATGGGGGATTAAGATTTGCTAAAAAACTATTCTTGAGGGAGGGGGAAATTAATCCCTAAAATATGCTTTAGGTAGTTATGATTTCACTAAATTCAACTAAAATTATATTGAAAGTCCAAATTCTTGCGGAGGAAGATATAATCAAATCTAAATGCAGGAAAGAATTGGAAAGCCTGTATCCACCCATACTTATTAAATATAGTGAGGAAACGATGAACAAAAAATATTTGACTAACAAAAGCCCCATTGGGGTCAGATTCATGGCATTGATTTTGGCCATCATGCTATTACTGCTGGGCCTCCCGTCAGCATCTGTATCAGCCGCTCCTCGCGCAATACCGGCAGTTGATGGAGATGGCGCTATGACGGTAAGCCCGACCAGCGCAGTATATGGTAGCACTGGCAATACTTTCACCTTCACCTTTACTCCTACCGGTGGTCGTGATTTTGAAACTGGTTCATCGGTAAGGCTGACCATCCCTGCGGGCTGGCCTGCTCCCGTGATGCTTACCAATGTTTTTGTAAATACTGGTACCTGTTCTTTGAATCCCAGTTGGACAATTAATGGGTCAACCATCATAGTTGATGTTTGGAGCTGCCTTTCCGGACAATCCTTCACCATCACTTATTCCGGCGTGACGGCGCCTGGTTTTTCGGGTTCTCCATATACATTCCTTACTGAAACTGATGTTCCCGGTGGAAATGGAATTTTTCCCATCGCTGCCTCACCTACAGTCACGATAACCCCGGCTCCACTTACAGTTTCTGCCGCCGGGCTTACACCCGCCAACAAAGTTTACGATGGCAACACTACTGCAACGCTCACTATCGGTACTCCAACATTAGTTGGAGTCATTGGCAGTGATACAGTCTCCCTTGTCACCTCTGGTGCGACGGGTACCTTTATCGATGAAGTTTTCGGTACAGCCAAGACTGTCAATATTTCCGGTTTGACCCTTGGTGGTGCAGATGCGGGCAATTACACACTAACCCAGCCGACTCGCACAGCAAACATTACTGCCAGGCCAATCACAATCACGGCGAATGCCGGTCAAACAAAGGTTTTTGGTACCGCCGATCCAGTCTATACCTACAGTGCTAATGAGCCGCTTATCGGAGGAAATTCTTTTTCAGGCGCATTGAACCGCGCCGCTGGCGAGAATGTGGGCTCCTACGCTATTGGACTGGGCACACTATCTGCCGGCGCTAACTACGCGATTACCTTTGTTTCGGATAATTTCACAATCACAGCCAAGCCAATTACGGTTACGGCAAACGCCGGTCAAACCAAGGTTTTTGGCTCTGCTGACCCAACCTTTGCATATACATCCTCTGATCTTGGTGCGAGCTTCACAGGAGCTTTGGACCGGGTTGCCGGTGAAAATGTTGGCACATATGCCATCGGGCAAGGCACTCTGGCAGTGGTTGGAAGCAACTACACTATGAGTTTTGCCTCGGACAATTTCACAATCACAGCCAAGCCGATTACAGTCACAGCAAATGCCGGTCAAACCAAGGTCTTCGGCGCTGTCGATCCACTGACATTTACATATACGTCCTCCGATCTTGGCGCGAGCTTCACAGGCGCTTTGGATCGCGCCGCTGGGGAGAATGTTGGCGCTTATGCCATCGGGCAGGGCACGTTGGCGGTAGTTGGAAGCAACTACACCATGAGTTTTGTCTCCAACAATTTCACGATCACGGCCAAGCCGATTGCTGTCACAGCAAATGCCGGTCAAACCAAGGTCTTCGGCGCTGCCGATCCGACCTTTACGTACATTTCTTCAGATCTCGCCGCACCATTCATAGGCGCTTTGGATCGCGCTGCTGGTGAAAATGTTGGCGCCTATGCCATCGGTCAGGGTACACTGTCTGCTGGCGCCAATTACTCGATTATCTTCACCTCGAACAATTTCACGATCACAGCCAAGCCGATTACTGTCACAGCGGATGCCGGGCAAACCAAAGTTTATGGCGCAATTGACCCGGCCTTCACATATACACCCTCTGACCTTGGGGCCAGCTTCACGGGTGCCTTGGATCGCGCCGCCGGTGAGAATGTTGGTTCCTATGCCATCGGACAGGGTACTCTGTCGGCAGGTACCAACTACGATATAACCTTTGTCTCGAACAATTTCACGATCACAGCCAAGCCGATCACTGTCACAGCGGATGCCGGGCAAACCAAAGTTTATGGCGCAATTGACCCGGCCTTCACATACACCTCCTCTGACTTGGGCGCTTCCTTTACTGGAGCGCTTGAGCGTGCTGCCGGTGAAGACGTCGGTACGTATGCCATCAATCAGGGAACACTCTCGGCTGGCTCCAATTACACGATCTCTTTCACTGGCAACGACTTAACCATCACCCAGGCGACCCTTACCGCCACTGCCAATGATAAGACCATCACGGTTGGCGATCCCGACCCTCTGTTTGACATTACCTATACTGGCTTCCAGTTCACTGATACTGCCGCAGTACTTGACAATGCCCCAACTTGCGGAGTTTCCGTCACTCATACTGATGTCGGTACATATCCCATTACCTGCTCCGGTGGTTTGGATAATAACTATCTTGTCTCGCATGTTGATGGCACCCTGACCGTGGCTCCAGTTCCTGTTGCGATCTTTGCGGATGTGCCATTAACCTATTGGGCAAATAGCTTTATTGAGCGCCTGTATCACGCCGGCATCACTGGCGGATGTACATCGAGTCCATTGAACTACTGCCCCACCAACTCGGTCACCCGCGCGCAGATGGCTATCTTCCTGGTCCGCGGTTTGCACGGTCCCGCTTTCGTACCTCCAACGGCAACTGGTCTATTTGCTGATGTCCCTGTTGGTTCCTTTGGAGCAAGCTATATCGAACAGCTATTTGCAGATGGTATTACCAGCGGGTGCGGCGGCGGTAACTATTGTCCGAACGCGAATGTGACGCGCGCGCAGATGGCAATCTTCCTGGTGCGCGCCAGGCATGGCGTTGCTTTCGTCCCGCCAACAGCGACTGGTGTATTCAGTGATGTTCCAGTTGGTTCCTTCGGCGCGGACTTCATTGAGCAATTAGCCGCTGATGCAATTACCAGCGGATGCGGTCCTGGCATCTATTGTCCAGGCACTGCGGTCAAGCGCGATCAAATGGCGGTCTTCCTGGTGAGAACATTCAATTTGCCATAAGAGGGAAAAAAGTAATATGGAACGAAAAAGAGTCTCCGCATGGAGACTCTTTTTCGTTCTATATTACATATTGGTTTACAAACCTGCGGCTTTTTTCAGTGCGGCAGCCTTGTCTGTTTTTTCCCAGGGGAATTCTATATCGTCGCGGCCGAAGTGACCATAAGCGGCGGTCTTACGATAGATTGGGCGGCGCAGGTCAAGGTCACGGATGATCGCGCCCGGGCGCAGGTCAAAGTATTCGCTGACAAGCGCTGAAATCTTATCGTCTGAAATCTTGGCTGTGCCGAATGTCTCAACATTTACTGAAAGCGGATGCGCAACGCCAATCGCGTAAGCCACCTGCACTTCCACGCGGTCGGCGAGACCCGCGGCGACGATGTTCTTCGCAACGTAGCGCGCGGCATACGCGGCAGAACGATCCACCTTCGTGGGGTCTTTTCCGGAGAAAGCGCCGCCGCCATGACGACCCATGCCGCCGTATGTATCCACAATGATCTTGCGGCCGGTCACACCTGCATCCCCCATGGGGCCGCCGATAACAAAACGACCAGTGGGATTAACAAATATTTTTAGATTTTTATCAACCAGGTTTTCCGGCAGGGTTGGGTAAATGATATGTTCACTGACGAGTTCCATGATCTCGGATTGTGAGATGTCAGGCGAATGCTGGGTGGAAATAAGCACAGTGTCGATACGCTTTGGCTTGCCTTGTGAATATTCCACAGTTACCTGACTCTTGCCATCAGGACGCAGCCAGGGAAGTGTGCCATCTTTGCGAAGTTCGCTCAGGCGGCGGGATAACTTATGCGCCATGTAGATTGGCATGGGCATGAGAGTATCTGTCTCATTACATGCGAAACCGAACATCATACCCTGATCACCAGCGCCGACATGTTCGATATTGGCATCTTTCATTTCGCCGCTTTTATCTTCCAGCGCGTGGTCAACGCCCAACGCAATATCCGCGCTTTGGCTGGCAACCGCTGAAAGCACCGCACAGGTATTTCCGTCAAAGCCTTTATCACTGCTATCATAGCCAATCTCATTAACAACTTTGCGCACAAGTCCATCAAAGTTGACGTATGCACTCGTTGTGATCTCGCCCAGTAACGCCACGAAACCCGTCTTGACAGCCGTCTCGCAGGCCACACGAGACATAGGGTCCTGTTCGAGGCAGGCATCCAAAACTGCATCCGAGATTTGGTCGCACATCTTATCAGGATGTCCTTCCGTCACCGATTCTGATGTAAACATCAGGCTGGGCGAAGACATAAAAGTATTACTCATTTGTGTTTCTCCTTGAAAATAAAATTGCCCTTTCAGCACGTGAAAGGGCAATTGATATGAAATGCTTATACCCTCTCATCTCCCAGAAATCTATCTGTCGGATTTGGCACCATATTCAACTTTCGCTGACTGGTTGTCGAGGCATCGCAGGGCCGTTCCCTCCGCCTCTCTGGATAAGAGCGCCGTGTTAGGGCTATTGATTTGTATTGCGATAATACCATAGCTAAGTTAATGAGTAAAGATTATTAACCTAAAAAGAATCGGGATGATGAAATGCGCCGCTTCTTTCCAAGCTGATAGCTGATTCTGTTCAATTGTCACTCGCGCATCTGAAACCGATCTTCGCCGAACTGTGACCATAATATGCCTCGTCAGTTGACGAAGCGCGTGGGTCAGGACCGACTTCATATCCGCGATTAGGGAGGCGTAGATCGAAAAGCGTATCCTGAAATGACCCGCCGCGGATCACACGCATATGATTGCCAACCTCATCATCGGCTGGCCCAGTCGGATTCTCGTCTGGAGATGACGCGTAATAGGTCGCCTTGTAATAATCTGCAACCCACTCCCAGACATTACCAACCATATCCAAAGCGCCAAAGGGGCTTGCGCCTTCAGCATAAGAACCCACCCGCGAAGTATCGCCAACGATATTTCGTGAATTGGAATTGTTTGCATTGGGCGGTTCATCACCCCAGGGGAATGTGCGCATGTCATCACCGCGCGCGGCACGTTCCCATTCCGCTTCGGTCGGAAGCCGCCGCCCGGCCCATTGACAGTATGT
>JACRBH010000098.1 GCA_016234535.1 Chloroflexota bacterium | reverse complement strand
TACATTGCCTCTGCCTATCTCTCCGGCGGGAAAGTCATGCATGTTCATCATAAAATCTATTTGCCCACCTACGGCCTTTTTGACGAAGGCCGTTTCTTTGCATGGGGTGATTCGATCCGCGCCTTCGATACCCGCTTTGGGCGTGTAGGCATGTTGATCTGCGAGGATTTCTGGCACGCCTCTCCGCCATATCTACTCTGGCTTGATGGCGCGGATATCATGCTCTTCTCCTCGGCCTCGCCCGGGCGCGGCTTGAATGACAAGGAGAAACTCGAATCGGCACGCTGGGTGGAACGTGTGACGAAGGCCTACGCCAGTATGTTCACTTCGTTTGTCGCGCACGCCAACCGCGTAGGCTATGAAGATGGCCTGCACTTTTGGGGCGGAGCAACACTGTTTGACCCAAATGGGGAGGAAATTGCCATCGGTCCATATAACGAAGAGGCTCTCATCTTTGCCCAAATGGACTTGAATCAACTGCGCCGCACGCGCGCCCGGTTGCCTTTGCTGCGCGATGAACGTACAAGTCTTGTCCAAAAGGAATTGAACAGGATACTTTCCCGTGACTGATTTAACTCTTTCCATCAATACCGACCTGGCACATGAAATCCTTACTGGATTCATAAAAAGTGAAGTCACCCGCGTCGGATATTCGCGCGCCATCATCAACCTTTCTGGCGGACTTGACTCGGCGCTTTCCTGCGCGCTTGCGGTGAACGCCCTTGGCGCTGAGAATGTGTTTGCGTTACGCTTACCTTATCGTACTTCCTCGCCCGATTCGCTTACACATGCTCAATTGCTGGTTGACCAGTTCAAAATCCAGAGTGAGACGATTGATATTACCGAGATGGTTGACCCGCTGATCCGCCGCGATTCAAATATCAAGAATATCCGCAAAGGTAATATTATGGCTCGCGCACGCATGATCGTCTTGTACGATCAGTCTGAAGTATTTAAAGCCCTGCCTATTGGCACGAGCAATAAGACTGAAATCCTGCTGGGTTACAGCACGCAATGGGGCGACGCCGCCTCGGCGATAAACCCGATTGGTGACTTATATAAAACACAGGTGCGCCAACTCTCACGGGCATTAAACATTCCTGCGCCGATCATCGATAAACCCCCTTCCGCCGATTTATGGGAAGGCCAGACTGATGAAGGCGAACTGGGCTTCACTTACGAGGAAGTGGATAAGCTTCTTTACCTGCTCGTTGACCAGCGTTACAGTCCGCTGGAAGCAATGGAGGCGGGCTTCGATGAAAAATTCGTCAACGCGGTGATGACGCGCATGCGCCGCAACCAATTCAAACGGATGCAGCCGCCCATCGCGAAGATAAGCAACCGCACCATCGGCTACGACTTTTTATACCTCCGCGATTGGGGCACGTAATTAACCAAAGCTGTGTACCGTCCCGACACTTGCGCCGTACGCCAGTGCGGTGAGGTTTGGATAGACAATAAGTCTGAATTTCAAGAGCCTTCGGGACGTTCTGCGTAAAGTGAGTTATCTAAAATTGAAAATTCAAATCCCTCCCGCTTTTAAACATTATCGTTATCGTTATTTGTGGCTTGGCTTGTTGGTTTCCATCGCTGGCTCGCAAATGCAAAGCGCTGCCATTCACTGGCATATCCGTGACTTGACCGGCGTGCCTGACCCAATGGCTCTCGGCGGAATTGGACTCGCGCGCATCCTGCCTGTCGTTATTTTTTCCATCATCGGTGGAACAGTCGCGGACAATTTCAATCGCCGCAATATTTTATTTATCACTCAAAGCATACTCGCTTTGCAGGCGCTCGTCCTTGCCTACCTCACTTTTAGCGGAGCGATCACCATTCAATATATTTATATTCTGACTGCGCTTCAAGCCTCAGCGATGGCATTTGACCTGCCTGCTCGGCAGTCGCTTGTGCCGAATCTGGTTCCGCGTGATGTACTTCCGTCTGCATTCAGTTTGAATACCATTGCATTCAACGTCGGCGCGATTGGCGGACCACTGCTTCTTGGTCTCGTACCTGAAGGCGCGCTTGAGTATGCTTATATTTTTAACGCCATTTCATTTTTAGCGGTGCTTCTTGCTTTGTTTTTGATGGGGGATGTCCCGCAGAATCTAAACAAGGCTGGCGGAATTAATTTCTCTGCCATGTGGGACGGCGTCCGTTTTATTTTCAAACGTCCGCTGATCTCTTCAACGATGTTGATGGATTTCATTGCGACATTTTTTGCGTCGGCAAATACCATGCTCCCCATTGTGGCGCGTGATATTTTGAACGTCGGCAAGACCGGGTTTGTCTGGCTTACCTCTGCCCAGGCAATCGGTTCTGTAGGCGCGGGACTGGTGGTTTCACAACTTCCAAAATTACGCAAACAGGGCACGTTGTTTTTTGCATCGGTTTTTATCTTTGGCCTTGCGACGATCCTGTTTGGTTTCAGTACAACTTTTGCCCTTGCCATGATCGCGTTGTTCCTGATTGGTGCAGCGGATGCGCTCAGCACGGTCATCCGCAATACCATCCGTCAAATGCAGACCCCCGATCACATTCGCGGACGAATGACCAGCGTGAATCAAATATTTTTCATGGGCGGCCCCCAACTCGGTGAAGTGGAGGCGGGCCTGGTCGCAACAGCTTTTGGCGTGCCATTCGCGATTATCAGCGGCGGCATTGGCTGTATTCTTGGGCTGGGATTTGTTGCCTGGAAATGGCCGCAGTTGATGGCGTATAACGGTGATGAGCCGACCCTCGCTGGCGCTCCCGCAGATTAATTAACTCACTTACCGCTCATGCGAAACGTCCCGAAGGTTTGAGCAAGCCAACTGTGTTTTACCGAAAAACCTTCGGGACGCTGCGTAATATCAGCAATTACACCTTCGCCAAAAAATCCATTTGATGTGCAATGTACACCAACTCGCCGCGCTCGATTTGAGCGCGGCGTTCTCTTAGCCAATTTGCAAATGCACCTGCGTCCAACTCTGCATGACCCGTCAGTGACTCTTCAAAGAAATGCAAAATAAAATTTAAGAAGTACGCCTCGTCCGCTGGATACTTTCCATTTACAGCATGGACTACCCAATCTGATGCACCCGCAGATAATATCTCCGCCCCTGCCTTTCGCAAGTGACTGAACAAATGCCGCCCCGCGCGGCTGTCACCGCCTGTTGAGCGCGAGTCCATCGTCGCGTGATACAGCCGCTCGATCTGTTCATCGAGTGCAGTATCTATTGTCGGTTCGAGAGAAGTGACGCCATCGAAGTTAACTGTCAGCCATGCCAGATGTTTGGTCAGCGCAAGCAGCTTCGGCATACTTTCGGGCATCGGCAGTAAATCCAAAAACGCGTGCGCGATCAATAGATCAGCGGGAACTGAATTCTTTTTTATGAAATCGAAAACGTCTGCACACTGAAAGTGGATTTGAACGTCGCAGGCTTGATCGAACACCCGAAGTTGATCCTGCTCGATTCTTTCCACGCTCAAGCCTGCTTCAACAGCCCAAAGCGGAATCCACTCCCGGGCAGATTCGATGTTCTGCGCCATCTCGTCTACGAGAATGTAATTAGCTTTTGCAACCAGCTCCCAGCGCAGCAGGCGCGTGAGCATTGTCCCGATCCCCGCGCCGACTTCGATAATCCGAATCGGCGCAGCGGGTAAATTGGCTTTTAGAGAATCAAGGACAACACCATTAAGCGCGCGGTCATCCACGCTTTGTTTGGAGAGCAGATAATGGGGAAAGGAATATTCCATAAATTTTGTGCCGCAACATTTATGTCGCGTTTTAAAAGTAAAACCATCTCTTGCAAGATAAATCTTGCGGTACGATTTTTTATGATTATGGCTTGTCAGACCATAACAAACCAAGCATTACAACCTCGGCAATCTTGGAAGGTACACCATATAAGGAATCGTGGGCAAAGAAAGCCTCGCCGCCGATGATGACGTATTGAATGACCCAGATGAATATCCACGCGGCGATTGTCAGAATGGTATAGCCGAACAAGCCCTGCCATATCAATTTATGGCGATCCTGAAAAAACTTGATCGGTAAAAAATAGGCGCCGAGCAGACCCAAATATCCCAATCCATTTAATATAAACAGCGGATCCGGACCTTCCGGGAAAAGAAGTTTATCAACTGCCGCGGTTAGATGTAATATTGCGGTGAATATCGCAAGCAGGACGATCCCATATTGTTTACCGGTAAGTTTCATGGTTCATCTCCTTATTAAGTTTTTTACTAGACGAAATCATAGCTCTTGTTATTACTTGTTGTTACGAGTGGGTGCGCCGCACCTTACTTGACAAGTTAATCTGGCCGAGTGGATTCCGCTGTTTTATTGAAATCGTCCACCCGTTTGGTGCGACGCACTGCGCATCATGGTGAGCTATTACTTCTTAACCCCGCGGCCCGCCAAAAGCAACCCGAAACCGCCGATCAAAATGTCGCGCGCGCGAATGAGCAATGCGACGCCAATTGCGGAAGCCGCTGAAATTCCAAATGCGCCAAGCGCAAACACCTGACTTGCTTCAAGCGCGCCCAATCCGCCGGGGACGGGAACGAGAAATGCCAGCCAGCCCGCTGTCCATGCTGCGACGATTTGCCAGAACGACAAATGAATCCCAAGGAACGAAGTGATCAGAAAAAACTCACCGACCATTCCCAGCGCGGCGAGTACGGAAACAAAAATTGCACGCGCCAATGACGATAAATGCCGCCTGCAAAAAGTGCCCGCCATGCGTTCTGCTGCCGCAATAAACCGCACGACCCTGTTGTTGGAAAATTTTCGTAGAAATGCCGATATGGGATATTTCCCCTTGTACAAAAAAATGATGTGGATGGGCGGCCACATTAACGGGATAATCAATCCGCTCAGACTCAAAAGGGGCCTGCTCCCGTTTGCGGAGAGAATCCCAGCTTGAAGAATTGCCGTCAGGCCGACGCTCAGCAAAATGAAATTTGCCAGGAACTCAAGCAGCTTATCCATCACAACTGTGGATGTGGCGCGCGTGTACGTCATGCCATACTTGCGTTCCAAATATAGAACTTGAAGCGGCTCTCCACCAACCTGCGGACCAAGGGTAAAGTAACTAACGCCAAAAACTGCCACGCGGATTCCCAGCAAGGGAAAAAATGAAATGCTCTTCTTTTCAGCGCGAACGATCAGCCACCAGCGCAAGGTGATGAGCAGGTAGATAATGACATTGATACCCAGCAGGGTAAGTATTTGCCAGAATTGCAAATTGCTCAACGTTTTCCAAATGTCTCTCAGTGGAGCATTGCGCAGGGCGAAATAAAGCAATGCGATCAGCAGAGAGTAAATTACGAAAGTCCGCGCCCTCACCCTAACCCTCTCCCTTTGGGAGAGGGAACTCTCTTCCCTCACGGGGGGAATGGCTGGGGATGAGGATGAGTTTTTCATAATACGCTAACGCCTTCGCCCACAGGCGGATTTTCGATGAGTCGCTTCATTTCTGCAAGGACTGCTTCGTGAATGATTTTTGTATCGGTTGTCCCCAAATCCTTCACGGTGATCGATTTCCCAATTTGCACAGTCACGCTGACAGGTTTGACATTGAACAGGATCATGGTCAGTAATTGCAGGGCTGCGGCCAGCTTCTCTCTTTCTTCTCTTGTCTTTTTTATTTCAAGAATAAAATGTTTGGCGGTTTTTTCCCAGATTACTCCGCGTACCAAGACGGGTAGGATGGCCGTTTCAGGAGCCATGCGGATAAAGACTCCGGCGCTGTCAGTCCATGCTTGCAGGGATTCTGTCGCGCCGGGGTAAACCTCCGGGTCTGGTTCGATCTCGCCAGCGGGGAAGGTGAGCGCCGAGCCGCCCGAACGTAAATGTCCGCTGACTTGACGAACGAGAGTCATGCGTGAAGCGGGATCATTCTTAACATAAAAAAGCTGCCTGCTGGTGTTGGGAAGCGCAGTAAGAAAGGGGCGTTCAAGCGCGATGATCTTTAGTTTTGGAATATTGAGTGCGCAAAACAGGGAGACCGTGTCGGTCATGCCGGGGTGGTTGGATAATGCCAAAAAAGCAGAGTCAGGTATACGGTCAAGACCAAAGACGCGCACATCTTTGACGAAGCGTTTTACTGTCAGGCGCGAGGCATCCACCAGGCCGCATTCTTCCACAGCGTTGTCAAATTCGATTACATGCCTTGCAAGAATTTGAGCAGGCTTGAAAAAAATTATTCGCATTAAGCACGCCAGCAGCGGACGATCCTGCCAGCCAAAGGCCGAGACAAGGTCGTCTAGGTTGATTGAAGTTAGAAGTTCCAGTTGATTGCCCACGCTTGTTATTTTAACAGGTTCGTAAAACACAGCCCGTCTTTTTGTAAAGACGGGCCTGCTGCCATTATTTGTTTCTTTGGATTGCATAGATTCTCAATTTTCGTTCATATTCTTCCTTGGAATGACATTCAACCCAACGCGGCCAATTGAGCGGTATGACAATTGCGAGGATCATTTCCCAAAGCCTGCGGAAGAAGGGGATGCCCCGGTAAAAATAAAAATGATCACTTTCAGGTCCGCAATAGGAAAGGTAGCGCGTATCACCGACATGTCTATAGCCGATGTTGGGGACGAGCGTAACGATATCGGTGCTGTGAACGATGCGATAAAACGGAGCTTTGATATTTCGTTCATAATTAACATTGCCGACACGCGGGCTGCCGAACGTATAACATGCCGCAATCTGCGATTTGATCTTGTGCTCAAGATTCTGCGTAGCCACTGTAGCGAGCGCGCCTCCCAGGGAATGTCCCGTGATGTACAAGGGCCAGGCCCAGCTTTCGCTGCTCATGAGACTTTTTTCTATCTCTTCGGCGACTTGCTCGTAGGCTTCCTGAAAACCAGCATGAACTCTTCCCTGTTGCGTGGAGAGTTTATAAGCGCGTATATCGGTGTTTATGTCGCCCATCTTCTGCGGTTCTGTGCCTCTGAATGCAAGCACATAGAGGTTGTCATTTTTTGCAAGAAAGGCCTGTGTGCTGCCTTTGGAGAAGGTGCTGACCAATTCAAACCCCCCGCTTTTCAAATTGAAGATGAGGCGAAAAAGCTCCTCTTCACTGTTCTCGAATTCAATGTACGCCAATTTTGCCATGACCGCCATCATCCAGGCCACCCTGTCGGAATAGGCGGCTCTCATCACCAGTGAGGTTGATTGTACGAGCCTTGGCTCGGCGAATGCCTGCAAGCCTTCAATGGACTTATAGTATTCCTTCTTTGCATCTTCAAATTTTTGTTGTGCGTCCGTTAATTTTTTTTCCTGCAATTTAATGGGATTAGTTTCCATATAGCCTCCAGCCTTGGGGGGTGAATTCGTTAGCGATAATATACAATAATATACGGATAATTACAATAGGTATTATCTGAATTGATTTCAATACCTGACGTTACGCAGTCCAGCCTGTAGTGCGACATTTATGTCGCCCATTTTGCGAGACTGCGAAGCGTCTCGCGTTACTGCGTAGGGTGGTAAATAATTGACCCCGAAGCGTGTCAATAAACACGAGTTTGAACCAGCGATATTAGTTTTTATTCTGGTTCGATTGAAAAGTGGAGTGGATAGCCTTCAAGTCCCGCCGCGAAATGAGCTTTGTTGATACGCTTCTCCGCTTCGGTTTTGGGAAGCGTTTGAACATACGCTGCGCCGTTGTAATGAGCAGTGAGCATGATGTCCATTGCGTCAGGCTGGCTGAGCATGAAAATGGACGTGAGCACATTCACCACAAAATCCATCGGTGTGACATCGTCATTGTGGATGATGACGCGATAAAGCGGCTCGAGTTCAGTTTTTGTTTCCTCGGTGATTTCGATCTCGGGGGTGATTTGCAGCTTCATCACTTACTCATCGTTTTTATTCCAGGCGTTGTCCAGCCGTTGCATTTCATCCGCGCTCAATGAGATATCCGCTGCATCGAAATTCTCTTTGATATGTTTGGGGTCAAACGACATTGGGATCGTGATCACGCGCGGCTGCATCACCAGCCATGCAAGTGCAATTTGAAACGGTGTGGCAGAATGTGCCTTCGCAATTTCCCCCAGCGTTTTGTTGACGCGTATGCTTCGAAACTGAACGGGCGAATATGCTGTAACCAAAATATCGTTTTGCTGGCAATATTCAAGAACACCGTTTTTGATATAGGCATGGTCAGGTAAACGATAGGGGACTTGATTTGTGATGATCGGTGTTTCGGAGAAAGACTGCGATTGCTTCAACAGTTTCAAATTGAAATTGCTCACGCCAAGGTGCTTTACCTTGCCATCGCGCACAAGTTTGTTCAACGCGCGGAATGTCTCTTCGAGTTTCATTCCCACCTGCGGCCAGTGGATCAGATACAAGTCAACGTAATCCATTTTCAATCGGCGCAGACTGTTCTCGCAGGCCTTCAATACCAACTTGTATTTCAGATGCGAAGGCGTGACTTTGGATGTAATGAATAACGCCTCTCTCTTGACCTTTGAGCTGCGGACTGCTTTCCCGAGCAGATCCTCCGCGTGACCATTCGCGTACATCTCAGCGGTGTCGAAGTGGGTGTAGCCGACCTCAAGCGCAAAGTGCAGTGCGGCCAACGAAACAGAATCAGTTGTCGGGTCGGCAGACGATTCGCCGCCGATCTTCCAGGTTCCGAATCCGATCTTTGGGAGAGTCAAACGATGCACTGAGCTTGTCGAAGTGTTATGAATGATTTCGTATTTCATAAAGGAGAATATTTCGACTGCTGTTTAATTGCGTCAACTTACGAACTCGGGAAACATCTTGACGATCTCGCCATATTCCCTGGCTGCGTAATCCCAGTCGCTGCTGCCCGTTGTTAATGCCAGATCAAGAGAGAGCAGCCGCCCAACGCATTGATTCCCCTGTGCGAGCCGGTCATCGAATTGTTTTTTGAACATGCTGCTGACCGTTGCGATGAATCCGAAGATCGCGACAAGGATACAGGCGAACTTCCAGCCGCCGTCGTTGGATTGGGCGGCGGCTTGTTGAAATATTTGGTTGCCGCCAACTGCGGCGGTAAGACCTGCGAGGAGCGTTGCAGCGGCGGGTGACACCACATTCGCCACGAAGAGCTGTGAATCGGTTCGGCGGATGCCATCTGTTCTGTTTTTTGCCTTTGCCAGGCTGGCTTTCACTGAACTGATGAATACATCGTGGTTCTGTATTCCCTTATCCGTTTTTGTAATTTTGTCGCTTGTCATGCTGCCTCCAATAAGACTTCAATAATCTATCGCTTGCTGTTACTATACATCAATTATTCAGGCAAATCAACACAGAGGCCCGCCTCTTATAAGATGAGTTTCACTAATTACTATTCGCCCTCAATTTTTTTTTTGCGGGCGCGCCAGCGCCGGATGGGAGTGATCAACATTAGGTATAAATTGCGCACGAACGAAATACGGATAATTCGTTGATATAGTCTCCATACCAACCCGCTTTTGATGAGGTCTAATTCGTCCTGGAGTGCCCTGGCTTTCTCATGCGCAAGGTTGCTCTCGACGATTGTCTGATCAACTCTGTCAGATATTCCTTTCAGGTAGGCGGAGAAAGCCTGACTTTCCGCAATGGGGTCTTGTTGGTGATTTTTTGTCCAACTATTCAGGGTGGTGTTGTAGACACTCAGTATCTGGTCAACCATGTCGCTCAGCCCAGCGGTTGCGCGTACTTCCCTTGAGACTTTTTGAGCATCCAGCGGGTTATAAAGCTGTATTTCGGCAGAAAGAATATCAGCGGTGAGCGGCCGATTCAAGACACGAATGCCAAAATTGTTATGACGGAGCCATTCCAAGTTTTTTGTGGTGACCATTTGGCCGGCACCCTCAAGCCCACAGCAGATTACTGTCGCACCCGTCGCCAGACTTTCCAAAGCAGCTCTTCCTACAGCGAATATAATGTCATAGTTACCAAGCCGTGCTTCGGGAAAGGAGATTGGATTGCCATTTGCGTAGCCTACGGCATCCACGATAATGTCGTTGCGGGCGCAGGCCTCGCGGACGATACCCATTATGTTCGCTTCATTGGCCCGGTTGTTGAATACAAGCGCGCGTTTGGGAATGGTTGGCAAAGGCTGGCGTGGTTTGAATTTTTCCAGGTCAACCGAGTTTAGGATCGTGGTGATCTTTTCAGCTGGAATCCCACATTCATAGATCAGGCGGTCGTGTAGCGCGTCGCTGACTGTCACGTATTGAATAATCCGTGGATGAAATGGCGGTGTTTCCTCCCAGGGCAGCCATCCGTGACAGAAATAGACAGCCGGCGTTCCCGGGAATTGCGATAGCACTGTCATTGTTTCCATGTGATGCTGGCCATGAATAAGATCAGGCTTAACACTAATGGAGTTTAAGTCTTTGACCACTGGAATGGATTTTTTCCGAAGCACCTCTGCAAGTTCGCCGATGCGGGGACTGTAAACCATTGGTTTATGGCCTCGTTTGATCAGTTCTATAGCTACATCGTGGATGTAGAGTTCCGACCCGGTCCAGGACTGGATAAACGCATTGGTGATGAGAACACAAAGCCCAGTTTTAATTTCGATCATAATCTGGCCTGAAATTCAACATAATTTGGTCTCCATATTTTTAATCTGAATAAAGGAATTGCCGCCTGCCCAATTTTGAGTTTAGCGGCTATTTTACCGCCTAATCGTCGACACTATACACATTTGAATTAACATGAAAGCCCGCCTTGATCAAGGCGGGCTTTCTGCTCATTGGGCATTGCTCAATGCTGCGATCAGTCACTTTAGTTCGGTAGTAATAAAAAAGCAGCGATGATATTCGTTCCCATCAACCAGGTCCCAGTTGCCAATCCAGGGTGTCACTGCATCGTCGCTGATCGACTCGACAACAATATCATACACTCCGGGCGGCAGCGTATATTGCCCGATCGGACCTAATTCGGGGCAGAATAATGGAGCCTGCGCGACTTCATAGCTGGTGCATGTTGAGCAGGCCTCCAGTTCCTCCACTTGCGAGCTTGGCCCGCTGAAGGTGATTCGCATTCGATCAGGCGAGTCGTTTTGGATGATCACCTGTACTACGCCGCTTGTCGTGGAGCCGCTGGATTCCGGCTGTGAGATTTCCCCCGCTCCCGAGGCTTTTGCCTGAGCCACGATTGTGCGTGCCAGCGCGGATTCCACTTCCTTTGCCAGAGAGTGCTCCGGGAAGGCGGCTAAAAATGTCTCATACATTTTTCTTGCATTTGCATAATCTGTATTAACTTCGTATTTCTGTCCGCACCCGTAATACAGCTTCGGCATGAAGTCCGTCCGATTGGCAACGGCGCTTTGCCTTATAGTCTCGCTTTCCTGACAGGTTAGTTGATTTTCGAGCAGCGCCGTCTCTGCCGAAAGAGAGACTGGATTCTCCGGGTAGGATATTAGTATCCACTGGTACATGGCCGACGCAAACTTGGGCTGGTTGACTTTTTCGTAAGCCTGTCCACATGCAAGGTAGAACAGCGGAAGATTTGTTTCCGGGTTGGGAATCAGGTTTCTTTCCAGCAATGCGCCCGTTTGCGTGCAGGATGCTTCACTGGCGATAAGGGGGATTTTTTCAGCTTGAAAAAGGCTCGCAATTCCAATGCGCGTTGTTTCAACAAGCGGACTCTTTCCGTTTTTGATAATAAAGTCAAGGTAGGCGACCAGCGCCGAACTTAAATTCCCGCTTGATTCAAGGTCTGCCGCATTTTGAAAAACAAGACACTCATCTTTTTCCAACTGGGCGCGCTGCGGACACTGACCGAAATTGATTAACCGTGAACTGTTGATGATCTTATCGAACAAACCGATGGCTGTTTTGCAATCTGCCTGAAGATATGCCTGATGACCTTTTTCGTAATTATTGGAGTCCGCAAGATATCGATAGGTGCTAAATCCTGCAGCGATAACAGCCAGTAAAAACAATACAATCAAACTCGCCATGATTGCCCGGTTTTTTAAGATCGAAGTTATAGTGGACATCAGTTCCTCCTGACAGGCTTCTTTGGATTTTCATTTCTACTATATCCAGTTTTTAAATTGATTACAAGCGGCAAAAAACCCGCCGTGAGGCGGGCTAAGGTGGTTGTAAAACCAATCGATGCCTTATGCCGGCACTTTTTCCAACTCTTTTTGCGCGTTTTCATATCCGCGTTTTAGGGCTTCATAATTTTTCGGGAGCAGATGCTTATGTCGCGCGGGCAGATGACCTTCCAGCGCCTTTTCCACATCTTTCAACGATACTTCGGGCAGCGCGCTCAGTAGTGCGCCGACCGCCACCATGTTCATCAATTTTTTGTCGCCAATTTCTTCGGCGATCTCATTGCAGGGTACAAGGATGACACTAATGTCATCACGTTTCGCCCCGCGATCCACCATGGACTGATTCACAATCAATGTTCCACCCACCTGCATCAAGGGTTCATATTTGTCAAAAGATGGCAGGTTTAGCGCAATGACCAACGGCGGATTCTTCACCAGCGGCGAGCCAATTTCATGGTCAGCAATGACCACGGTGCAGTTCGCAGTGCCGCCGCGCATTTCAGGACCATAGGATGGAATCCATGTCACTTGCTTGCCAGAGTCCATGGCCGCATAAGCAATGACCTGACCCGCAAACAACACGCCTTGTCCGCCAAAACCTGAGATGATGATTTCTTTTTGCATAGTTATCTCCATGTCATTGCGAGGAGGGTATTCTCCCTCGCACCGCCCGCCAGGGCAGGTGTCCCGACGAAACAATCTCCTGTTTGGCGGGGGGATTGCTTCGGGCTTCGCCCTCGCAACGACATATGTAATCTAAATCTTTATCTGCTTGATCGCATCGCTGATCTTGTAATCGCCCAGCGGATAAAATGGAATCATGTGTTCTTCCACAAACTTCAACGAGTTGACCGGTGTCATACCCCAGTTGGTTGGGCAGGTGGAAAGTAACTCAACCATCGAGAAGCCAAGTCCGCGTGCTTGAGTTTCAAACGCCATGCGGATTGCTTTCTTCGCGAGGCGGATATTCTTTGGGTCATGCAGCGAGCGGCGCACGCAATAACCAACGCCATCCAATGTCGAAAGCATTTCAGAGACCTTGATCGGGTAACCCTGTGTTTCCACATCACGACCATTCGGCGAAGATGTAGTCTTCATGCCGGGCAAGGTTGTCGGAGCCATTTGACCGCCGGTCATGCCGTAGTTCGCATTATTGATAAAGATCACAGTGATGTTCTCACCGCGCGCGGCGGCATGAACAATTTCACCCATGCCAATCGAAGCCAGATCGCCGTCACCTTGATAGGTAAAAACAATTCGGTCAGGCATCACACGCTTCACACCAGTTGCCATCGCGGGCGCGCGTCCGTGCGGCGCTTCCACAAAATCAGTATCAAAATAATTGTAAGCAAAGACCGAACATCCCACAGGCGCAACGCCAATTGTTTTTTCGATCACGCCCATCTCTTCCAAAACTTCCGCCACCAAACGATGCGCCACGCCATGTGTGCAGCCCGGGCAATAGTGGGTGGGTGTATCTGTAAATCCTTCGGGTCTATCGTAAACTAAATTTTCAGTTGCCATAAATTCTCTTCCTCGTCATTGCGAGGGCGCTTTTTTTCCGCATGTTTTCGCGGCCCGAAGCAATCCCCAACTCAATAGGAGAATGCTTCGACGGAAGACCGCCGTCTCGCAATGACATTAGACAATGTGCGCCATACGTTCAAGCCATGCATCGCGCGGATGAACATCCGTGCCTAACTTGACCTTTGCCATTCGATGTATCTCACTCAGAATTTCATCGGGGAATGGAACGACTCCGCCCAGCCGCCCATAGAATTCGACGGGCACGCGGCCTTTGACTGCCAAGCGGACATCTTCCAGCATTTGACCTGAATTCATCTCTGTGACTAAAAACGCATCAACCCGACCTGATAGCTGGTCAAGCGCTTCATACGGAAACGGGCTGACAGTGATCGGTCTTAACAAACCCACCTTGATGCCCTGTTCACGCGCAGTGCGGACGGCGGATAATGACACACGTCCCGCCGTTCCAAAACCGACGATGACAATTTCCGCATCATCGAGGAAATATTCCTTATAACGAACTTCATTCGCCTGAATGGTCTTCCAGCGATTCAACAGCCGCAGATTCGTTTGCTCTTCGTCAACAGGATCAATATAGATTGAAGAAAGGATGCGTCGTTCGCGTTTGCCCATTTTGGCGTCGGTATTCCAATCCCAATTCTCGCGATGGACTGGTCTCATTTCAGGCATCTCTGCCGGCTCCATCATTTGCCCCACACAACCGTCGAGGATGACCATGCAAATTGCGCGGTACTTCTCCGCCAGGTCAAAGGAAAGAACCGTTAAATCAATTGCTTCCTGCACAGAGGCGGGCGCGAGGACGATGGGTTGATAGTCGCCATGCCCGCCTCCATGAACAGCCTGGTTGTAATCGCCTTGCGCCGGCGCGATGTTGCCGAGGCCCGGTCCGCCGCGCATCACGTTGACCAGTACCGTGGGCACTTCTGTTCCAGCGATATAGGAAATCCCTTCCATCATCAAACTCACGCCCGGGCTGGAGGACGACGACATCACGCGCACGCCTGTGCAGGCTGCGCCATATACCATGTTGATTGCGCCGAGCTCTGATTCCGCTTGCACGAAGGTTCGTCCAAGTTCGGGCATGCGCCGTGAAAGGTATTCCAAGATTTCTGTTTGAGGGGTGATTGGGTAACCGAAGTATGCCTCAAGCCCCGCGCGGACGGCGGCTTCGGCAATCGCTTCATTCCCTTTCCATAATTCTTTTGGCATTTGATTTATTTTTCTCCGTTTGTGTTTTACGGTTTTGTGATATCTGAAAAGAAGAAAGAGGAAAGAATAAAATGATTTCTTTCCTCTTTCTTTATACTGCAATCGGCGTGGCGGTCTTTGCCATCACTTCACGATACACCGTGATTGCCGCGTCTGGACAAACCAGCGCACAAATAGCACACCCCGTGCAACCGTCCTTGAACGTGTGCGCGGGGTGGTAGCCCTTGGGGGTGAGGTGTGACATATTTAGTTCCATCACACCTTGCGGACAGGCGTTGATGCAAAGTTCACAACCTTTGCAGTAAGTATCACTGACTTCGATCCAACCTTTAGCTGGCATTGAGTCTCCTTATTTATTGTCTCTCGTATTTGAGAAGTTAGACATTATTTAGCGGGATTGCCCGCAACCTGATTATGTCGTTTCCCGACAAATGCGAGTAGTGCCATGCGTCATAAAGGGAGCGTACAAACATCATTCCTTTTCATCGGGTAAATAATGGATTCTAAAATCGTTGTCACGAACTCACGCGGGTTTATAAAAATATCGGCGAAAATCCGCGAAATTTGCGGCAAAAAAAAGATGGTGCAGGCTGCATAAAGATCAACTTTAAACTCAAATAATCACCATTCAGATTTACTCACCCTACGCGGTTTTGTGCATTTTAGGTATGTCGCCCTTCGCTCCGCTCAGGGAATCATGACGGTGCGTAAGGTGAGTTATTTACAAAAATCATGGAATGATTCAATTGCCCTTCCTTGTTTGGAAGGCTGATAACATGGCACTTTTATGGTTAATCATTTTATGATAAACCCCCCAATTTAATTCCTACTAAAATAACCACGCTAAATACTACTAAAACTATCCTATTTGGGGGTTTACTTATTCATCCCCTGACTTATATAATCCTGTCACACTTCATGGTGAAGTGGCTGGACAAGAGAGTTCGTATTTATCAATTTTTAATAGGAGAATACATTATGACTAAGAGATTTGCTTTTCTTGCCTTGATAACTGGTATCGCAATGATGGTGTTTGCTGCCTGTCAGGCTGCCACACCTGTTCCTGTTATGGAAGTTTCTGAACCCGTGAATGTCCCTGCGGCAACAGAAGCTCCCGTTGAAGCAGCGCCCGCATTAACCGGTGACGCTGTTCGCGGCGGTAGGTTATATGACAAGTGGACGGTAGAATTAGGTGTGGATGTTCCCGAAGGCGATCACCCGCTCTGGGCAACCCAAACCACAAACACCCGATCCGGTTCTGATACGTGGCGCTGTAAGGAATGCCACGGCTGGGATTACAAAGGCGCCGAAGGCGCGTATGGGTCTGGTTCTCATCTGACTGGTTTTGTCGGCGTGATGGGTGTATCCGGCAAGGACGCTAATGAAATCCTTGGGATCCTCAAAGGTTCATCCAATCCTGACCATGATTTCTCGGCTTATATGGATGATCAAGCCTTGACCGACCTTGCATTGTTCCTAAGTGAAAAATTGGTGGATTACGCTGCCGTGATCAACCCTGCGGCAGGAAAGACTTTCTTCGAGGAAAATTGTATCGACTGCCATGGCCCCCAGGGTTTGGCTCTCAATTTTGGCAATGCGGAAGAACCTGAATACCAGGGCACCATTGCCATCGACAACCCATGGGAATTTTTGAATAAGACACGCTTCGGTCAGCCCGGCTTTCCAGAAATGCCGTCTCTTGATGATGCTGGTGTCACTGACGAAGAGTTGGATGATCTTTTAGCTTATGTAGCCTCCTTCCCGACTTCTGCCCCTGTCAGCGAAGGTGGTGTGCTTTACGATAACTGGATGAAGGCCATGGGTGTGGATGTTCCCGCGACTGACCAGCCTTTATTCGCAACTCAGACTACCAATACCCGCACAGGTGCAGATACCTGGCGCTGCAAGGAATGTCATGGTTGGGATTACAAAGGTGTTGACGGCGCGTATGGCTCCGGTTCACACAAGACCGGCTTCAAAGGCCTGCTCGATGCGGCCGCAATGTCGGCTGAAGACCTGACCGCCTGGCTCAACGGCACCAAAAACCCTGACCACAACTTCACAGGTGAGGGAATGTTGGGTGATGCCCAGGTCGAAATGATGGTTGCTTTCCTGAAAAGCGACAAGATAGAAGCCAGCGCCTTCGTCAACGAAGATAAGACCATTGCCGGCGGCGACACTGAGCGCGGAAAATTGATATTTGAATTCTATTGCGCAACCTGTCACGGCGAAGATGGCCGCACCTACAATTTTGGCGATGCTGCCGAGCCTGAATTCGTGGGGACGGTCGCTGCCGACAACCCCTGGGAATTCGTCCATAAGGTTAATTATGGACAGCCCAGTGCGATCATGCCTTCCGGTATCAACATGGAATGGACATTGCAGGATATCATCGATCTATTGACCTATGCTCAAAGCCTGCCTGCAAATTAACATTATGGCTGAAATCTAACTAACGATAAAAACTCTTCTCCTCTTCAACCTTTCCAGGGGATGTTTAAAAATCATCCCCTGGAAAGGCCACTTCTGAACAAGATCGATTTTTGTTTATCTGTTAATGGTAAATATCAATAATTTTTAAAGGCTCCATGGATTTACTTGGATGTTTACGAAGGTGCAGACATTATGAGATTAGTTAACCTCATCCTCTATAATTTGATGGAAGTTCATCCATTTCACAGTTTGATTGTGCATTTCCCCATCGCGCTGACCAGTGCTGCATTGTTTTTTATTCTTTTGGCACTTTGGCGGAAGGATGACACGCTCGAAAAAGTGGCGTTTGCGAATATCGCACTGGCAGCCGTCAGTACAATGCTGGCCGGCCTCACCGGCCTGCGAGACAACAACAATATCTATGATGGTGCGGCTCCGAATTCGAACATCAAGATCGTGCTGGCATCCGTCTTATTGGCGGTGACTTTGCTTGTGACCATCACCCGCTGGCGGAAATCGGATTTGTTCCACTCATCCATACGCTATTTCTACATCAGCGGATATTTTGTTAGTTTTGCGCTTGTGTCGGTGCTCGGTTTTCTCGGCGGGGTCATCTTATACGGTTTCCACGATATCCCGGTGGAAGGAAATGAGCTTGCTTCCACTAATACCGAAATTGCCGATATCTTTCCATTGTCTTTAATTGATGAAGCTAATGAAGCTAATGAAGATGATGAAAATGAGGATGGCGATATTACTCACACAGATTCCTCATCTTCCAGCGAGGAAGATGAGGATGAGGAGGAGAAAGAGATTGTGAGTTTTTCAGGGGATATCATGCCCATTTTTGAAAGCCGTTGTATCAAATGCCACGGCGGATTGAAAACCGAAGAAGGGCTAAATATGACCACTTATGAAATGCTCCTGACGGGTTCGGATAACGGAGTCATACTTTCCGCTGGCGATGCTGAAAACAGCCCTCTGGTTCAATTATCGCTTGAGGGGAAAATGCCCAAGCGCGGCCCCAAGCTGACTCCGAGCCAGGTTCAATTGCTGATTGATTGGATCAACGCAGGCGCGCCTAATAATTAACTCACCTTACGCGATAACGCGAGACGCTTCGCAGCCTCGCAAAGTGGGCGACATAAATGTCGCGTACAGGCTGGACTGCGTAAGGCGAGTTAATAACTCTTTGGATGCTAAAAGCATAAACTTCATGCTTCATAGAGGCATGAAGTTTATGCTTTAATTTCAATTGCTTTGCCCATCTCGAGCCACTGCAATTTGTTATTTAAACCCGCGGCTGTAAATTCTTTTTCAATTATTGTTCTTCCTTCACGAAAATGTTTCCAGCCTTCATAGTGGATTGGGATGATCGTGCGCGGATTTAACTTTCGCGCCGCCTTGACGCCATCCTTC
>JACRBH010000101.1 GCA_016234535.1 Chloroflexota bacterium | reverse complement strand
GACAGGCGGCAGTGGCTGGCATTACGCAAAAGAACGGAATCAATATTACTGGTCAAGTTTCCTCCCCTTTCAACCCGACTTGAACTATCGCAACCCCGAAGTAAAAAAAGCAATGTTCGACATTGTCCGCTTCTGGCTCTCAAAATGCGTGGACGGTTTTCGGCTGGACATCTTCAATGTCATTTACAAAGATGCCGAGTTTCGAAATAATCCATTTTCACCTAAACTTATTCCAACAGAAGATGACGCCTCAGGCTTTTTTCAGGAAGCAAAATACACCATGAATCAACCTGAGAGTTTTACATTCGCCAAAGAACTTCGAAATATCTGCAATGAATTTGGGGAGAAAATGCTGCTTGGCGAAATACAAGGAAACACAGAAATCATCAAAAACTACATGACCGAAAATGGGGATGGATTAGGACTCGTGTTCAACTTCGAGATGTTGAATTTCAAATTCAGCGCGGACTATTTCCACAGGCTTATCAACAAAATCGAGAAGGATTTCCCCAGTCCCTTCATGCCAGTTTATGTCTTTAGCAATCATGACAGGCGCAGAAGCATCCACAGGATCGGCGAGGATGTTCGCAAAGCAAAACTTTTACACTTATTGCAATTGACCGTGCGCGGGGTGCCCTGCATATACTACGGCGAAGAGATCGGCATGACCGACAGTAAATTCCCCTTCGGCTCCGCGCTTGACCCAATTCCACATAAATACAAATATGTGCCGCGCATCTTCCTTGACTCAATGGGCTTGACGATCAACCGCGACGAAGTCCGCACGCCCATGCAATGGGACGGGACAAGGAACGCAGGTTTCTCGTCCGCACAAAAGACATGGCTGCCTGTGCATGAAAATCACAAAACGGTCAATGTTGAAGCAGAAACCAAAGACGCAGATTCGCTGCTGAACACGATTCGCAAACTGTTGAAAATACGGAAGGAAGAGTCCGCTTTTAGCGAGGGGACATTGGAATTGCTGGGCAATCTTCCCAAGGATATACTTGGCTACAAACGCAAGTCAGGCGCGGATGAATTTGTTGTGCTCTTAAATTTTGGAGTGAAAGACAAAGAGTTTGAAATGGAACAAGGGAATTGTATTTTCAGGCTTTCGGAAAAAGACATGATAAAGAATAACAAGGTGTTATTATCTAGCTATGGCGGAATGGTCATAAAAATCCCCAAATAACTATGAGACAATATTCTTGCATGAAAGATTCCACCACCAACGGAATACCCGAAGGCTTCGGACTCATGTACTACCAGTCACGTTTTTATGACCCTTACTGTTTACGGAGGCAATCAATATGGAATACCACAGAAATTTCAAAATGAGAAAAACTGTAAAGTTTTTTCTGTTTGTTGTTTTATCTCTTGCAGGAAGCAAGATTTCATACTCTATTTGCACTCTTTATTGGAGATTCACAAATGCAGTATGGGGATCATCCATGCGAATTACAATCCTACAGACTCTATTAGTTATGATATTAGAAATAGCTGTTGCCATGTTGGTTGGAAAGGCGGCAGTTGGGCAAAACTATATCACAATCAATGAGTTCGTTTTAGAAAAAAAAAGAACCAAGTAGTTTTGGAGAGTGGGCATTTTTATCTGTATTGACGATTCTGTTGGTTATTATTTTCATAACCACAATTCTAAATTTACTAACTTTAATTGGACTAGCGAAAATATTGCAATTGTAAGCAGCATCAAGGACTATGGAGTTTAATTTTATGAAAGAAATCTTCCGTATCTTAAACACTGGTCTCATTGTCGCAATTGCTTTCAGCGCAAACAAATTGTACAAATGGGCATTTTACAAATTCGGCGACTTGAATCCGAGCTATTTTGTTAGCCATAAAACGGGAGCAATTACTACTGGTTTGATTTCAATCACGGTTGGGCTTTTGCTTTTAGCACTATTGGCAAGATAATACTAACAAATGTATTTATTTGGTTGGGATACTGGTTATTAAAAGAAGTTATTTGATCTTGCATACCATGCTGTTTTTTTAGTTACCGCAGGCAAACTGGCATGAATCCTTTTTAAATTCCTGTAAAATATGCCTGTGATAAAATTTAAATCTGGGAATCCATATCCATGATCAACTCCGCACAATTCGAACTCATTGCCCAGTCCATCGCCATCAAATCTCGGAGGTCTTTAAGACCTCCGAGATTTCAATAATCAACTTATGCACCCCTTTCGCAATGTACGCATTTCCCGGTGACTGGTAAAATCGCGTCCATGTCTTTACAAAAAAATACATCAAAGCTTTCTCGTTGGCTAAAATTAATTATTTATTCACTCATCGCCACACTCATCGCATCCTGCGCAACTCCCACGGCAACACCGGCATATTTCCCAACTTACGATCCTTTTCTGCCGATCTCGGGAAATGCGGCTGAAAACCCCTCCACTCCAGACCCAAACGCAACGCGGCAACCAACTCCGACCCGCGTGCCGTTGACCGTCTCACCGCCGGCCAGCATTTCCGCAGACCAACCCGTCAGCACACCCACACCCGATGCAAGACATGCCCTGCCCGCCCTTCGTCAGGAAGCGGAGCAGTATGTAGTCCAGGCCGGGGATACGCTGGGTCTCATCGCCCAAAATTACGGCATTAGTGTTGGGGCGTTGATGGAAGCCAATAACATTACCGATCCAAACCTACTCGAAGTCGGAATGACATTAAACGTCCCTGCGCCGAATCCTGCAGACGCGGGAACAGCTTTCAAGGTCATCCCTGATTCGGAATTGGTGTATGGCCCGGCCAGCATCTATTTCAACATCAACGATTTCATTCAAAGTCAAAATGGATACCTTGCCAGCTACACACAGGATGTGAACGGCACGATTCTCTCGGCAGAGGAAATAGTTTATTTGGTCGCAAGCAATTACTCGGTCAACCCGCGTTTGCTTCTGGCGTTGTTGGAATATCAAAGCGGCTGGGTCACCAATCCCTCACCCTTCGCTGTATCTTATCCAATGGGCATTCAGGATGAATATCATTTCGGCTTGTATCGCCAGCTTACATGGGCGGCGGATACTTTGAATCGCGGATATTATCTTTGGAAGGCAAACGCCATCTCCACCTGGGTTTTGAACGACGGCACGGTTGTCCCTGTTGACCCGACCATCAATGCAGGCACTGCCGCCGTTCAATATTTCTTCGCGCAGGTTGATGACCGCGCCACTTGGGAAAAGGATGTGGACGGTACAGGCTTGCTCCTTACGTATTTCGTTTTCTTCGGCAACCCATTTAGTTATGCAATCGAGCCGATTGTTTCGCCGTCCATCACCCAACCAGCCATGATCCTGCCATTCGACATCGGCGAAACCTGGTACTATACCGGCGGCCCGCATGGCGGCTGGGACTCAGGCTCGGCATGGGCCGCGCTTGACTTCGCCCCACCCGGCGAATTGGGATGCGCCACATCTCCGCTTTGGGTTACAGCAATAGCAAGCGGCCTGGTAGTGCGCGCCGAAAATGGCGCGGTCATGCTCGATCTCGATAATGACGGCTACGAACAAACGGGCTGGAACATTTTATACATGCACATCGCAGCGGAGGACCGCATCGAAGCAGGTCAATACATTTTTGCGGGAGAACGCATCGGCCACGCATCCTGCGAAGGCGGCGTTTCAAACGCCACACATGTTCATCTCGCGCGAAAATTCAACGGCGAGTGGATCGCGGCGGATGGTCCCCTGCCCTTTAACCTTGAAGGCTGGGTCTCCAGCGGAACAGGCCGCGAATACGATGGGTTTATCACGAACGGTTCGCAGACCATCGAGGCATTGAACAGCGCAAATGAAGAAAATCAGATCACGCGCTAACTCATCCATTATGTCGCTGCGAGCGGCTTTATCGCGAAGCAGACTCCTGTTAATGTGGAGATTGCTTCGTCGGGAAGTGCAAGTGCCCTCCTCGCAACGACATATTGAAGATATCTAAATTCATCCAAACTTAATCTAGGCAGATATAATTCAACCCATATGCATCGCCTCTTCGCAATTATCGTTACCCTGTCATTGACTTTATCGGCCTGTTCATCGGCGCCTTCCATTTGGGGAGTCCCGCCAACTCCCACAGCGGCTATTTCGACTCAAGACCCGCTTCCTATCGACCCGTTTGCTGGTCAGAACGACCCGATCATTTTCCTCACCTCGACGACTCCGCCTTCCATTGCGACAGCGACTCCCATCATCATCGCATCGAGCGCCGTGCCAAACATCACTGTCACGGTCAATACCCCGACCCCAACCAGGACTCCCGTTTATGATGCGGCTCCGTACTTGTACTACGCCCAAAGCGGCGACATGCTGTCCGCAGTAGCAAACCGCTTCGGCGTCGAAGAGACCGAGATCACGTCAGATGCCGACCTGACCAAAACCACATTGATCGATCCCGGTACGCTGCTCGTGATCCCCAATCACATTACGGAACCAACCTCACCGAACATCCAGATCATGCCGGACGCCGAGATCATCTACTCCATCACCGCAGTAGATTTCGATATCAAGGAATATGTGCAAAATGCGAATGGCTACCTGAGCGATTTCAAGGATTACCTCGGTTCAACCGGCGCGATTGACGGAGATAAGGCCATCGAAAGGCTTGCGGTTGAAAATTCCATTAATCCCCGCCTGCTGCTTGGCCTGCTGGAATTTGAAGGCCGCTGGGTGCGCGGTCAGCCCGTGGACATATTCCACACCGAATACCCAATGGGATTCAACGACTATCGATATAAAGGCATGACTGTGCAAATGGTATGGGCCATTAATAATATGTCCATTGCGTATTATGGCTGGCGCGCGGGCACGCTGACCCATCTTCAATTTTCCGATGGGAGCACACTCCGCATCGACCCGCGCCTGAATGCCGGCACGGTTGCCATTCAATATTTATTTTCGCTCACCCACAGCCAATCACAGTGGTCGCAGATCATCGATCCCGGTTCTGGGTTTCCCGCCATGTACGAGGAAATGTTCGGCGACCCGTGGGCGCGCGCGGATTCAGCCAACCCAATCTTTCCTTCCGCCTTGAATCAACCAACGCTGGCCCTGCCCTTTTTGCCAAATACCAAATGGAGTTTAACCGGCGGCCCGCATAACGGCTGGGGACAGATCAGCGCGGATGTGTATGGAGTATCTCACAGCGTATACGCCGCAATTGATTTCGCTCCGGCTGCTGCTCGCGCCGGCTGCGATATTTCCAATGCATGGGTTACCGCATCCGCGCCCGGGCTTGTGGTCCGCTCGGAAAATGGAGCGGTCATGGTTGACCTGGACGGCGATGGCTATGAACAGACCGGATGGAATCTGCTTTACATGCACATCAATTCACAATACCGCGTAAAAGCCGGTACATGGCTGGAGACAAACGATCACATCGGGCATCCTTCCTGTGAAGGCGGCGTATCCACCGGCACTCACCTTCATTTCGCAAGAAAATATAATGGAGAATGGGTAACCGCCGATGGGCCAATCCCGTTCATCCTGAGCGGCTGGCGGGTTGTCGCCGGTGATAAAGCCTACGAAGGCAAACTCGTCCGCGGCGATGAAGTTGTCATTGCCGATCCGAACGGTCAAAGTTTTTCAAATATTATCCGCAAAAAAGATGAGTAAAATAAAAAAGTTAAAAGGTTCCTTCACAGTATTTCTGATCACCGCCATTTTCATTACATCCTGCGACCTGCAATCATCAAGCCCAAACATCGCTGTCATGCCGACATCCATTCTACTGGCAAATCCAGCGCTTCCCGCAACGGCATCAACCCCATTACCTACTCGCACAAATTACACTCCCGGCGAATTGGTGGATTACACCGCGCAGACCGGCGATACGCTCCCCGCGCTCGCAAAACGTTTTAACACAACAGTGGAAGAAATCCTGCAAGCCAACACCCAGATCCCGCGCGATGCCACCACCATGCCGCCGGGCATGCCCATGAAGATTCCCATTTATTACCTCGCGCTGTGGGCAAGTCCATTCCAGATCATTCCCGACCATGCGTTTGTCAATGGCCCCACAACCATCGGGTTTAATACTGCGGCTTATGTCGCCACACAACCCGGCTGGCTAAAAGATTATCGTGTGTACGTTAGCGGCGAGTGGCGCTCCGGGGCTGAAATGGTGGATTACATTGCCACCAATTACAGCATGAATCCGCGCCTTCTGCTTGCCATCCTTGAATATCAGGGCGGCGCGTTGACACAAAGCGATATTCCAGAAAAGAAGAATCTGCTCGGACTCAAACGTCAGTTTTGGGATTCTCATTATCTTCAACTTGTGCTTGCCGCCAACGAACTTAGCAATGGATACTATGGCTGGCGGGCGGGTACCCTGCTGGAATTTAAAGACACTGACGGTTTTCTAATCCGACCTGACCCGTGGCAGAATGCCGCATCTGTGGCAGTTCAATATTACTATTCAGAAATTTTTGCCGGGGATGAATACGCGGTCGCAACCGGACCTGAGGGCCTGTTCCTGACTTACAAAAATTTATTTGACGACCCGTGGAGTGACTCCCTTATTCTCATCCCCGGCAGCTTGCAACAACCGGTATTTCGCCTGCCTTTCCCGGATAATCAAGCCTGGTCATATACCGGCGGGCCTCATACAGGCTGGGGTACGGGAGAACCCCTCGCAGCAATAGACTTTGCGCCGCCAGCGGAAAAGTCAGGCTGCGTTGCGGCGGGTAACGAGAACTACTCCACCGCCATGGCAGACGGCCTAATCGTCCGCTCAACTGTTGACGGCATCGCCCTCGATCTCGATAAGGATGGCGACGAACGCACAGGCTGGGTCATCTTTTACCTGCATCTTGCCACAGACCAGCGCGCCCCGCTTGGCTCGGAGTTGAATGCTGGAGACTTGATCGGCTATCCATCCTGCGAAGGCGGCCATTCAACAGGCACACACGTACACATCGCGCGCAAATATAACGGCGAGTGGATTGTCGCTGACAGCGCGATCCCATTCACGATGAACGGCTGGGTCACACATAATGGCAGCCGCGCATATCTGGGAACACTCACCAAAGGCAGTTCCATTGTGATTGCGTGTGATTGTTCAGATGCTGATAGCTCTATTAGTTCGGGTCCCCCATAAAAATCTTCAATCCCAGCACGAAGAGGATTGCCTCACCGCTGACGAACAAAAACGGCATCTCGCAATGACAAATGTCCGGAAGAGAATTTATTTTTGAACGTACTGCCCTTCCTTCAATAATGTCTTCCCATCATCGTCATAGATCCCGTACACAAACTGCATTGGAAAAGCCTTGCTCAACATTGCCTGCGCCGGGCAGTATTTTTCTGCAGAAAGTCCGATTGCGCGAAGCAAAGCAGCCTCCTCCACATTTTTCCCCGTCACATGATACTCAATCACCGCGCGGGTAAATACTTTCGGGTGTTCACCAGCACGATCGGCATGTACTTTTACCTGAAAATCCACAACAGGCTGCTTCTTCTTTTGCAAGATGGAAATGACATCCATTCCAGTGCAACCAGCCAGCCCAAGCGCAATGAATTCCATCGGGCGGGCCGCGCCATTATCGCCACCAACAGCTTCCTCTGAGTCCATCTTTTGAACGAACCCAGAATCGCCCACTCCTTCAAAAGACATCCTGCCTTTCCAGCTCAATGTGATATCCAAAGACTACTCCGTGATTAAGTCGGGCACATATTTTTCAAGATTCTTCTTCGAAATTCCGCCAATCCACATCAAGCGGACTCTTCCGCTTCGGTCAATGACATAGGAGCTAGGCAGGCTTGATGTGTTGAATTCACGCTGGGCCTGCCAGTCCATATCCAGCCAGATAGGAAATGTCATACCGAATTCTTCAACAAAAGGTTCCACAACGTCGCGTGTTTCCTCCTGATCTATCGCAATCAATACAAATCCATCCTTTTTATATTTTTCATAAAAAGCCTGGAGCGTCGGCATCTCGTCTTTGCAGGGCGGGCACCATGTTGCCCAAAGATTGACCAGCACGACACTGCCAAGATGTTCCCTCAAAGATACCGTGTTTCCTGCGAGGTCTTCAAGAACCAATTCCGGGGCGGCGAAATCCACCTTGGCAGGGACGGCTGAAAAATCCTGAACAGCGGTGGTGGGAGGAGTATTTTTCATCAAAAAGAAAAGCACAACACCGACTGAAATAAAGCCCATGCCCATCAGCATCATGGCGAAAAATCGTATTCGGGAAGGTTGGGGAGTTGTAATCATATTTTAAATACCTGTATTCCAAAGTATAACCGAGGAAAATGTTTGTATTAAGCAAGAGGGGAAAAATGTCACTGACTTTAGGATGTTTGGTACTAGGAAGTTGTCCAGACGTTGATTAACATACGATTATATGTTGGAATCATTTACCCGTATCCCGCTCTTTCAAAACCTCGAGCCAGCGCAAACTGCCCTGCTTAGACCTCTCTTCGAGAACTATTCCTGTCCTGCGAAAACTTTGATCTTTAAACAGGGCGCTCCCGCTGTCCATTTATATTTGATTCTTAAAGGGTCGGTCCAAATCCAATACAAACCTTATGATGGGCCGCCGATAATGATTACTCATCTATCGGCGGGGGATGTGTTTGGATGGTCCGCGGTGATCGGAAGCCCGCATTATACTTCGAGCATTTTCAGCATAGCGGATGTGAAGGCAATTCGGGTACGCGGTGAAGATTTGCGCAAGCTCGTGAATGAAAACCCTGTTACAGGGCAGATCATTTTAGATCAACTTGCGCGAGTGGTTTCTTCGCGTTGGAAGAATTCACATGCGCAGGTACAATCAATCCTAAAGGGCGGATTGACGTAAACTACGGAAAGAAAATATAAAGGAGTCAGAGATGGATACCCCAATCATACAATCTCAGGAAACGCAATTACGCGCATTGCTTGAGCGCCTGAGCGCGTATGTGGAACAGTTCCATGGCGGCACAGTGGAATTTGTTTCACTCGAAGACAATGTCCTCAAAGTGCGCCTGGGCGGCGCCTGTTTAAACTGCCCCCTCCTGCCATCCACACTGCATGGTTGGGTTGCAGGGACAGTCCATCAATTCTTTCCG
>JACRBH010000092.1 GCA_016234535.1 Chloroflexota bacterium | reverse complement strand
CGCTGATCAACGCGAGGTAGCTTGATAGTTTTTGGTTTTCGCCTCCTCATACATAACTCCTTAAAAGAATTTGTATGAGAAGTATAGGGCTTATTAATGTGCAACGACTATGTTAAATTACTTATCGAACATACCACTAGTATGCGCCCCGGGTAACCGCCGCGCCCAGAGTCGTCTCCGTCGCCGGCGGTTAAGCTGTCGCCCAGCGCAACCAGAGTCACAGGTCCAGGTTGAAGCGTAGATAGGGATGGCAAAACATCCGGTAAAGAAGTCAATACCACAGGGGGAGACCCTGTCGCTTGCGAAGTTGCAGTCGCAATGTGCGGGGTTACAGTTTGGGTCGAGTCTACAACAGCAGCCTGAGAGCACGCGCCCAGCAAAACGGAAAGAACAACAATAATTCGTTTCATCGCTTCTCCTTTGAGTTGACCAGGTTTGCGATCAACTCCAGCGGATGCTTTGCGCTGACGCCCACACCTTGTTTTATCTGCAAGCGGCAAGCTGAGCCTGTGGACGCAACTTCGAGCTGAGGATTGCAATTTGAAGACCGACGAAGGAAAGGAAATAATTTCAACTCCCCCACCTGCATCGAGAGATCATAATGCTCGGCGTCGTAGCCAAATGTACCCGCCATGCCGCAGCAGCCGGTGTCGAGCACGTCCACATCAAAACCGAACGCGCGCAGCAGCGCCACTGTTGCAGACGAACCGGCCGGCAGGCCATCGTCTGCAAGCCCCTCTGCGCGTTGATGACAATGCGGGTGAAAAGCTATTTTTGTTTTGTGATCATCAAATTTATTCTCCTCCATCCAATTACCTGCGCGCAAAATAAATTCATCCACCAACCATACATTTTTAGTAATGGATTCGATCTCGGCTCGGCGCTCTGGAAGAAGCGCGAAATATTCATGCTTGAGACAATACACCTCGGGCGGTTCGCATCCGACTACGCTCAGGCCTGCCCCGCCGCCCAAGGCAGTGATCTCAGCCAGTACCTTTTCCGCGTGACGGCGCGCAGCATCAATAAATCCCTTTGAAAGCAGGGACGCCCCCGCGCCAACGATGGGCAAAACTTTCACTTCATATCCAGCCGCGTGTAAGATGTCAAAAGCAGCCTGCTCCACCTGCGGTTCAAGATAACGTGAAAACACATCTGATAAAAAAATAATTTCCTTTTTGTTTTGCTCTCGATCTGCGCGTATATGCGTGTTTGCCTGACTACCTCCTGCAAATAGCGGAAATGGCCTCTGATCTGTAATACCCATTGCGCCCGCAATTAATTTCCGCGACCAATCCATTTTCATAAAAGCATTCGCCAGCGGAGCAATTGGAGTCAGCCATTTTGACGCGACATGAAAATACCCAAATAAATAATCACGCAAATGCCTGCGATGAGTCTTGTAATACTCATTCATGAATTCATATTTCAGCTTCGGCATATCCACGCCACTGGGACATTCCGAAGTACAACCTTTACAGGCGAGGCAGAGATCAAGCGATTCGAAGACCGCAGACGATAGACCATTGACTGTAAAAAGCCATCCATCGTCCACGGTCTGCGGTCGTGTAATCAGCGCCCGCAGCAAATTCGAACGCCCGCGTGTCGAATTCTGCTCATCGCGCGTCGCTTGAAATGACGGGCACATCACGCCAGTTGTCTTCCTGCATACTCCCTGACCATTGCAATGTTCGATTGCGCCAGCAAGTCCGCGTTCATGCTCGAAATGCAAACTTGAATTCCAAACATTCACGCGATAGTTTTCACCATAACGCAAATGCGTATCCATCGGCGGCGCATCGAACATCTTTTTCGGGTTCAAAAGATTATGCGGGTCAGCCGCGCGCTTGATGGAACGCATGGCTTCAGTCACTTCCGAGCCGTATGTTTTTTCGATCCACTCCCCAGCCACGATCCCATCACCATGCTCACTGCTCATCGAGCCGCCAAGACTTAATGTCAAACTCAAAACCTGCTCGCCGATACTTCGCAAAGCGCGCACACCTTCGCCTTTTTGTAAATTCAATATCGGACGAATGTGCAAACATCCAGCCGATGCGTGCGCGTATATCCCGCCTTCAGTGTTGTGCTCTTTCATTATCCTTTCAACTTCACGAACAAAGTCACCAAGCCGCTCAACAGGCACGGCACAATCTTCGATGAATGCCGCAGGCCGCGCAGGTTGCGGGCGGGAATCCAAAATCCCCAAACCCATCTTGCGGATGTTCCATACACGAGATTGTTCTTCGGGCGACTCGGCAATCGTAACGACATCACCAAGCTGACGAATCGCTTCTCTCAACGCCGACGGTTGATCCCCGCTAAATTCAATGGCCAGCACTGCGGCAGGATCGCCCGTCATCCAGCCCATTTGGCGCGCATAAGCAGGGACTCCGCGCGCCAGTTGAATGATCATTCTGGGAATCAGCTCGATGGCACTGGGTTTGAATTCCAGCAAACGCGGAACATCATCACAAGCATCCGCAATGCTTGTGTAAGAAAGGACGCCTAGAATCGTATGCTTTGGTTTTGAAACAAGATTTACTTTTGCGCAGCGCATGACCGCGAGAGTCCCTTCACTGCCTGCGAGCAGACTTGCTAAATTAACTTTTGACTGCGGACGATAGACAGTGGACGATAGACCGTAATCATTCACATCCCATTGCGAAGGGATAGACGGAGTCCACGGCAACAAATAATTCAATCGATAGCCCGCCGAGTTGCGCCATGATCTCGGAAATTTCTCTTTGATCTTCTCCGCATATTGCAAACGAATATTTTCGGCAACTCTTGATAATTTCGAATTGCCGTATTCATTCCAAGTTTCAAGAGAACCATCGCCTAAAATCACATCTGCCGAGATCAAATGATCTGCTGACATGCCATACAAAATGGAATGCGCGCCTGTGGCATTGTTTCCGATCACACCGCCCATGGTGGCGCGCTCTGCGGAAGCAGGGTCAGGGCCGAACATCAAGCCTAATTTCGCCGCTGCCCGATTCAGGTCCGCGAGAACGACGCCTGGCTCCACAATTGCTGTATGGGATTCAGAATCGATCTCGATGATGGAATCCAAATAGCGCGAGCAATCCAAAATCAATGCTTCGCCGATGGCCTGTCCGCCAAGGGATGAGCCTGCCCCACGCGGCAGGATCGGAACTTTATATTTCGCAGCCAACTCCACCGCGGAATGCAGATCATCCTGTGTTTTGGGGATGGCAACGCCCAACGGCTCGATCTGATACATGGATGCATCAGTGGAATATAAAATCTTCGAAGCGGAATCAAGCCGCAGGTCGCCAGCGAAGCGCTCTTTTAATTCATGAAGAAAATCGGGGAAGAGAGACATAAGTCTAATGCAGAATGATGAATATTTTCAATTCCTCATTCTGCATTCTGCATTCTGCATTCATTATTTAATTTTGTTACTTCGCCTTACCCTGATTCGCAACCGCCGCGGCTTTCTTTGCGGCTTCTTCAGCATCACCAAGATAATAATTCTTGATGGGCTTCAAGTCATTGTCGAGTTCATAAACGAGCGGCAAACCTGTTGGGATATTCAACTCGGTGATGTCGGCTTCCGAAATATTATCGAGATACTTCACCAGCGCGCGGATGGAGTTGCCATGCGCAACGATCAACACGCGCCTGCCAGATTTGATATCCGGCGCAAGCGTGGAATGCCAGTAAGGCAGAACCCGATCCAGCGTAATCTTAAGCGACTCGGTGGCTGGCAGCTGTTCGGGAGTCAATGAAGCGTAGCGGCGGTCAAACTTCGGGTGACGCTCATCGGTCAACTCCAAAGATGGAGGCGGGACATCATAAGAGCGTCTCCAAATCTTCACCTGAGCTTCGCCAAACTTCTCAGCAGTTTCTGATTTATTCAAACCCTGCAAAGCACCATAATGACGTTCGTTCAACTGCCACGCGCGGATGACGGGCAGCCACTCAAGATTCATTTCCTCTTGAACAAGCCCAAGCGTTTTGATGGCACGCCTCAACACAGAGGTGTAAGCGATATCAAAATCGTAGCCATCTTCGCGCAACAACTTTCCCGCACCGCGGGCTTCCTCGCGGCCAAGGTCGGTCAGGTCAACATCGGTCCAGCCTGTGAAGCGGTTTTCGAGATTCCAAGTACTTTGTCCGTGACGGACCAAAACAAGTTTATACATGATCTACTCCTGAAAAAAGATGCCCGCGAATTATAGCCCAAGTCCATCCCTCATAGTAAAATCAAGCCATGTCCAATGATGATGTCACCCCCGTCCGCCAGCAATATTTAGATATCAAAAAAGATTACCCCGACTCCATCGTATTCTTTCGACTGGGTGATTTTTACGAAACCTTTGACGAGGACGCCGAGATCACCGCACGCGAACTCGACATTGTATTAACCTCGCGACCCATCGGCAATGGAGTTCGTACTCCGCTGGCAGGCATTCCATATCACGCTGTTGAAAATTATCTGGCGCGTCTTATTGAAAAGGGTTATCATGTCGCCATTTGCGAACAAGTCGGCGAACAACCTGCCAAGGGGATTTTTCCACGCAAAGTGGTGAGAGTGGTGACTCCGGGAACGGTGACGGAACCGGGACTCCTGCCCGGAGACGCAAACAATTATCTAACCTCGGTCGTTCTTGACGGTGGGACTGCTTCTGTTTCCTATACAGATGTCACCACTGGAGAATTCGCCGTCACCGAACTTCCGCTTGAAGCCTTGCGTGCTGAGTTAACCCGCTTACACCCAGCCGAAATTATCTATCCTGATAACCAAATATTGCTCGACGGCATCACAGGTCACCTGACCGCCATACCCGCATGGAAATTTGAACCGGGCAAATGCAATGAAATCTTGCTCGCACAATTCAAATCATCCACGTTAGTTGGCTTTGGACTGAAAGATCGCAGTCTCGCAGTAAGAGCAGCAGGCGCAGTCGTGCAGTATCTCAAAGAAACTCAACCTGATGCATTAAATTTGTTAACCTCATTACGCGTTTACAGTCTCAATGAATTTATGACATTGGATGCATCCACGCGCAGAAATCTTGAATTGGATGAAACATTACGCGGCGAACGCAAAGGCTCATTATTAGGAACGCTCGATTATTCCATCACCCCCATGGGCAAGCGACTTATGCACCAATGGGTCAGTCAGCCATTATTGCATGTGGAAAAGATCAACAAGCGGCAGGATGGTGTTCAATATTTTTTCGATAACGGCATGGTACGCGCTGAATTACGCGAGGCATTGAAGCCATTGAATGATCTGGAAAGGCTGGTCAACCGTGTGATGGCGGGGCATGCCCAACCGCGCGACATGGTGGCAATGCGAAGCACGTTAGGTCATTTGCCAAAGATCAAAGAAGTAATCAGTGACCAGAAGTCAGTGGTCAGTAATCAGTGGTCAGTGTGCGGGGACGAATTGTCATTGCTGGAAAACGCCATCGACGATGATCCGCCCGCGACGCTGCAAAATACTGGCGTAATCAAGCCAGGCTATTCAGCAGAGTTGGATGGTGTGATCGAGGCGTCCAAACATGCGCGTGATTGGATCGCGAACCTGGAAGGCATCGAACGCGAAAAGACCGGCATCAAGACTCTCAAGGTCGGTTACAACAAGGTCTTCGGATATTTCATCGAAATTTCACGCGGCGCGGCAGACCGTGCGCCCGAGAATTACATCCGCAAGCAGACATTGGTTAATGCCGAGCGCTTCATCACACCGGAAATGAAGGAATACGAAACGCTGGTCTTGAATGCAGAAGAACGCATCAAGGAAATCGAAACACGTTTATTCCGTGAAGTCTGCGCGGAACTGGCAAAGGCGGCGAACAAAATTTTATCGACTGCGCGGGCATTGGCGGAACTGGATGTGCTATCCGCTTTGGGCGAGGTGGCTGCTCTCGAAGGCTACAACAGGCCCGAGGTCCACGAAGGAAGCGAACTGGAAATCCACGAGGGACGTCACCCTGTTGTGGAACAATTATTATCCAACGACAGGTACATCCCCAATGATGTCATCTTTGAAAAAGGCGAAGTGGTACGCATCATCACCGGGCCGAACATGGCGGGTAAATCAACTTATTTGCGGCAGGCCGCGTTGATCGTGCTGATGGCGCAAATGGGATCGTTCGTGCCTGCCGCATCTGCGAAGATCGGGTTGGTGGATAGGATTTTCACGCGCATCGGCGCACAGGATGAAATTCACGCGGGGCAATCCACGTTCATGGTGGAGATGGTGGAGGCCGCGAATATTTTGCATCATGCCACGTCGCGCAGTTTGCTGATTCTTGATGAGATCGGGCGCGGCACTTCAACCTATGACGGGCTTTCGATTGCGTGGGGAATCATCGAGTACATTCACAATCATCCACATCTGCGCGCGAAGACTTTGTTTGCGACGCATTATCATGAGTTGACTCAACTCGCAGACTTGCTGCCCGGCATCCGCAATTACAATGTGGCTGTGAGTGAAGCTGATAATAAAGTTGTATTCCTGCACAAGATCATCCCAGGCGGCGCAGATCGTTCGTATGGAATCCATGTGGCGCAACTAGCGGGGTTACCCGCGCCTGTTATTGGACGCGCAAATGAAATTATGGCCGAACTTGAAAAGACATCAGGCCGCGCAGTAAGGATCAACCCGCAGGCTGCACAGCAGGAAATGTTGTTCCCTGAAACCAGCCCGCTGCTGGATGAATTGAAAAAGCTGGATGTAAATTCGCTTTCCCCCATCGAAGCGTTGAATAAATTGTTCGAGTGGCAAAAGAATTTTACAAAACAGACCTAGCGAAACCATATCTTCAGACAACCGCAAATTTGCTCAATTTCTTCATCAGGATCACGCAACGGAGTAATCATTGAAAACAGATCGCGCCAGTTTTACTCTGGTATTTTTCTTGACGCTTGTTGGCTTATCCGTTCGAATCTCCTCCCCACTGTCTGCATCCTTTCCGCTTAACGATGGCGGCCTCTTTTACAAAATGATCCTGGACTTACAGGCAAACCATTTCGCCTTGCCTTCTTATACCAGTTACAACAACGCCGCCATTCCATTTGCATATCCGCCGCTTGCTTTCTACCTGTATGGATGGATATCCAGCATAGGCCACATTCCCCTTCTAAAATTAATGCAGATCCTGCCAGCCGTTGTGAGCGCGCTGACCATCCCGGCGTTCTATTTACTGGCAAAGGAAATTCTCGATTCAAAGACACAGGCTGCACTTGCGCTTTTGGCATTTGCATTTGTCCCACGCGCTTTCGATTGGCTTATCATGGGCGGAGGCGTCACCCGCTCGCTGGGGTTACTTTTTGCGCTGCTTGCCATGCGGCAGGCATATCTCTTATTCTCCATAAAATCGGACCGTGCAATTCCTGCTATGATTCTATTGGGCGCGCTCGTTGTTTACACGCATCCGGAAGCGGCAACACACGCCGTGATCAGCGCGATTTTCTTTTATTTGTGGAAAGATCGTTCCATAAAAGGACTGTCTCGGGCGATGATTGCAGCTCGGGGCATATTACTTATAACTGCACCATGGTGGCTCACCATCGTCACAAGGCACGGACTTGACCCTTTCCTTGCTTCAATATCTGCGGCAAAACAAAATAGTTATAACATCCTTGTTGGCATCTTAATTCTGTTTCGCTTTGACTTCACCGATGAGCCAAGCCTTACATTGGTTGCAGTCCTGGCAATAATCGGTCTGTTCACTTTGTTGTCAAGAAGGAAGTTTTTTATTGTTTTTTGGTTTTTACTCATGCACACACTGGAACCGCGCGGCGGGTCGCTCTTTATGATGATCCCCATGGCAATGTTTGCAGGCGTCGGACTGGATCAAACTGTCCTGCCGGGATTACGCGAATTAAACAGAGAACCGTTACAAAGCCTAAAAAAAATAACAAATGACGAAGACTGGACATCTCGCGCTTTTGAGGGCAGGTATGTAAAGATATTTCTTGTTGTTTTATTCATTTACACCAGCCTGTTTGCATTTCAGACAGCCGCCAAGATCAAACAACACTCCACTTTAACAAAGGTGGATTTGGCCGCTTTCAAGTGGGTAAAAGAAAACACGCCACCCAACAGCCAGTTCGTTCTTTTGACACAAGGGCTGTCCCTGAACGACTCATCATCGGAATGGTTCCCTGCAATAACTGAACGCAAGAGTATTGCAACAGTCTTCGGTTATGAGTGGATCAACGATGGGAATTTTAGCGTTAGGCTGGACACGTATCAGAAATTGCAGGAATGCGCCGTACAGGATATTACCTGCCTAAATCGGTGGGCACAGGAAACTGGCCGGGATTTTTCCCATATTTATATACGAAAAACACAAGGAGCAATAACTTCACAAACGTCTCTGAGCGTATATCTCAGTAATTCTCCGGAATTCGAAAACATATATGAAACGGCGGATGTTGTAGTTTTTTCGAAGAGGTAAGCCTCGTTTTTCAAGGTCCGGCAGGCTTTAGGGCTCAAGCAAAGAATAGATCAAAACCTCTTTCGTTGAATAAATAACTTTATATTGATTTTCGCTGTCAAGCGAGGAGAGCAACCCTTGATCCACTCCTGATTTTTGAATGACAATGTATTGGTAATCCAAGCCTGTCCGGGCGGACCATTCGGCAAGGCAGACAACAGATTCGCAAGCCTGGACCCTGGCAAGGTTCCTATATCTTTCATAAAATTCGGGACCCAACAGCCACTCAAAACCTTGAATGGTTGTTTGACTGCGCCGTTCAGTCAACGCAGGGAACCACTCCACAAACGGGTCAATCTCCGGGCTCTGCACACCAGTGATCGGAAGGAAACGGCTCTGCGCCGGTGTATTATTTCGAATCCAGATCATCGCTTCGCGGTCGGCAATGGTGAGGCTGGTATTGATCAATTTGAATCCGAACAGGCCGGATTCAACAAACAAATAGATCATGATTATGAGCAAAGTGGTATTTAAAAATCTGCGTTGATTAAATTCTAATTTCGGCAAGGAGGAAGCCTGCCTGGAATAATAATCAACCAGAGCGGGGAATGCATCAGTAATGGCAAGTGCCATCAACATACAAAACGGATAGAAGGAAATGCTTGGCGCACTGCGCGGTTCTACGAAATAAGGGAGTATGACCCACGCAATCAGGAAGTATTTTCGCCTCCACCCCCCCCAAATAATACCAACAACGCGCACGAGAACGAGAATTGGGATAACCGTCTGGCTCGCAATTACATCAGAAAATAATGCGCGCCAAATCGAAGTCCCATAAGAGCCGGTGTTCAGGGCTGAAAGAAACGGGTAGAATCCGTGATCGGAAAGAACATTTCCCCACCAGGGAGCAGAAAAGAATAAGGTTGCAAGCATAATAATTAAAGCATATAGTGTTGCGCGAAGCTTGTGCGCTTGTGCATAAAACAGCCACAAAAGGATACAGCCTGCAACTGTATGAATCCCGACTTCCGGGTGACTCAGTACGGTCAACGAGCAAAAGAGGATGGACAGCGCCAGCTCAATCTTGCCGCCATCGCGGAACAGGCGATACACCCAGGAGAGAGAGAGCAGCATGAACAAGGAGCCGAAACTGCGCGTCAATCCCCCGCCCATGATGAACCACGCTGAAGCGCCGGGCGTCAAGGCGTAGAAGATCGCAGCAACTGCAGCACGCCTGCGGGACTCGAGCAAAAGCGATGCCAGCGCGTAAAAAGAAAAAATGGTCAATGTATTTATTGTGGGCGGCAGCCAGCGAAGCAGGGTTAATTCAGTAAGATTAAACAGGTCAGAAAGCAGGCGAGCAAAGTAAAACCCGAAAGGCGGATAAGCATACGGGATGTCCAGGCTATTGTAAGAAGTTACCGCGGGAAGCGCATAATGACTGACGTGCAAATCGCGGATCATGCTCAGGAACATGCCGCCGTCGTTTAATGGAAATCCAGCTTGAAGGCCGGGAAAGAAGCGCAGGATGACGCCAAAGAGGATAGTTGCTCCAAGAATCAAAATTATCCATTCGGTGTGGGTTAATGTCTTTTTATTCGTTGTCATTTCAAAGGGTTTGCCGGATAAACTGTCAGGGTAGAAGGAAGCCAAATGAACAGGAGCAGGAATCAGGGAGCAGGAGACGGCGCGGTGCCGCTTCCGCAGAAAAAGGCCGCAGTATAATCATCTGCATATATCGCAGCCCTCTGTTTTTCGAGCAGGTCAAGCGATTCCCACAAAGGGTCGCTATTCCTTATCACGATCACGTCAATGAAATGTTTGTCGCAAAGGGTGTCGGGAGTATTCCAACTTTTGATATTTCTCAAAGTGAATATCTCACTGATCTCTGCCACCATGGAGTTGTAGTCATCCAGCGGTACACCATAGATCGTACGGTCTGAGATCGCAGACTGGCGCATTCCATATAATCCGCTTGGCCGATTAATCGCATCAGAAGGATTATATTGAACAATAATATCTTCAGGGAGTATTTCGCGAATCAGGGTATACGCCTGCCGCGCAGAGTAGATTTGGCGTCCTACCTCCGGGCCGAACGCGAAATATTGCGCAAAACGCAGCAAAGTGGCATCAAGTATGGTGGTGGAAATGCCAAGCGCCGCCAGTAAAACCAAGTTGTATTTTGTTCTTTGAGAAAAAACAAAACGAGGGGGCGGAGATTTTACAAACCCTTCCAGAACATCCACTCCCCAGATCAATAAAATAAATTGGGCAGGCAGCCAAGCGCGCCAGCCGAGATCGTTGTTCTCAATGATAGTGGAGCGGGTGAATGTGGCAATAAAAAATGAAGCGCCCAGCAAAAGAATTTCGGCAAAATAATACGGGTTTTTGCGGAGGTCACCCTTATACGATTTCAACCAAATGAACGCCACGAGCGCGAAAAAACCAAGTTCAAAAAAATAATTGATGGGTAGAAAGATGAGACGTATAAAAGATTTCCACAGGAAGGATGAGTCTTCCAGAAAAATATCAGCATAGGAGAAGGCGCGGACTGTAAACACGATCGGGGACGCCCCCGCCTCCTCTCCGCTACCGCCGGACAACACGCCCAATAAAAACGGGCCAGCAAGGAGAAGCGCAACTACCCCGGCAATAGTCATTGGTAAAAGGAGTGCGTGCTGCTCTTTTTGGAAATATAGTGACAACATCCAAATCCCCCAGAAGAGAACAAAGACAAGCGTAACCCATACTGAAAGCCCAAGAGCGGAGGCAAAGGCAAGACCAGAGAATGCGAGAGGGATGAGTTTTTTCGTTCCCGACAGATTGCGCGCCGAATGGGCTAACATCATGCCAGCGACTCCCGCAATGAGGCTGGCGACATGATGTGGAACCCAAAGAAGCGAGCCGACCCAGGCTGTGATCTGTTCATTCCAATGTTCAAGATCACCCAGTACCACACCTTTTTCGAGGCGCATAAAAGCTAGTGCTGGGAGGATGTCCAGGCCGGTGATTATGAGAGATGCGATCCCGACAAAAGTGCGCCTCCACATTTTCCCACCATCGCGTCCATCACGAAGGCGGAGGTAGAAGGCAATCAACGCCATGAGAGCGATCCCGCACCAAATAATGCTGGCAAATAAAGCGGTCCGCGCATCAACCAGATCTCCCCCAGCGATGTCGATTATGCTTCCAAGGATGTACCAAAAGAAATAAAGAAAGGTTAATTTTACGTAGCGGCCGGGGTAATAGCTTGGGTTAATGGGAGGCACACCAGTACGGGTCATTGCATCAATGATTGATACACGTGTTTTAAGATCGATGGATTCAACACTGTAATAGAGTTCCTGACGCCCCCACTGCAAGTCAACAAGAAGGAAGATGGATAAAACCATCCAGCTAAGTAAAATCCAAAAAAGGGTACGCGACGGTCCATTTTGCGGGAAGGCCGGTTTTTCGCGAATTAAGAGAAAGATAAAAGCAAGCGCGACCAGAATCGTTATTATCATGGCGACATTCAGGGAAAACCAACTTGTGATGAGATAATAAAAAATGGGGCTGATAGCAATGGATAAAAAAAGGGAAATAGCAAAGCGCGCCGGTAAAAGGCGCAACCGAAATTCAAACAGATTGAACGCCCAGCCAAATACATATCCGGGAAAGATGATCACGAGCGGGAAGAGGCAAAACGCGAAAGTTGTGCTGAGAATATCCTGAAGCATGAAGTTTGAAAGCATGTTTTCTCCGTTGAAGCAAGGGTGTCATCAATTGACATTCCGTCAAAAGATTTCAGTTTACCGACTCGTTTCGAACTTCCTTCACTTATTTATAAAAATCATTCACCTAACTAAACGTGAAGTTTGTAGTAGAACAGTATACGACGCGAATGTCAAGACCCTACATAAAAGATGTGTTCAAAGCCATTGGAATATATTCTCATGGCAAGTTTTCATCAACCAAGATTTTATTTCCTTGAAAACTGCATTATGATATATGGGAATTAATTTCCATAAAAAGGAATGGATAAATTAACTATGACAGTGCAATCAAAAGATGTATCCAGATTTTTTCTAATCTTAACAGCCTTTTTTGGCTTATATGTCCGCCTTTTTCCTCTCTTAAAGTCAAAATTCCCGCTTGTGGATGGCGGCATGTTTTATACAATGATTAAAGATTTGCAGGCATCGCATTTTTTGATTCCTTTTTTTACAACATACAACCAGGCTGACATTCCATTTGCATATCCACCATTGGCATTCTACATTACAGGATTTGTAAATACCCTGACGAACGTCCCGCTCATTGACATTATCAAGTGGCAGCCCGTATTCACCAGCATTTTGATCATGCCTTTTTTCTATTATTTTGTGAGATTGGCGCTTAATTCAAAACCAAAGGCAGCTCTTACAACATTAATATTTGCCTTGATTCCCAATTCGTATTGGTGGAATATCGTGGGCGGCGGGATCACACGATCCTTGGGGACACTCTTTTTTATAATTACCGGGGTTTGTACCTTTCAAATGTACCGGAACAAAAAAACGATCTGGATTATTGGCACAATCCTCAGCGGGTCTTTTGTTGTATTAAGCCACCTGACCTGGGCGCTGCAATCCGTGGTACTCGTTTCCTTACTATGGTTCTTTTGGGGAAGAGACAGGCAGGGAATCATGAATTCCATCATCGTTGCCGCCAGCATCTTATTACTGACCTCGCCGTGGTGGGTGACCATTCTCGGATACCACGGAATTGGGGTGTTTTACCAGGCAGGGCAAGTCACTCACCCCCGATGGCTATTTTGGACGATTTTATTCGCGCTTTCATTCACCGGTGAATATACAACCGTGATCGCTGTGTTCGCCCTGATTGGCATGTTTCTCCAGCTTGCAAAGAAGAATTATTTTTTTCCGCTTTGGGCGATGCTATGCCTGATTGTCGATCCGCGCGGCGGGATACCAGCTTCCATTTTCCCATTTGCAATTTTGGCAATGAGCGCAATCACGGATGGAATAGCGCCACACCTGTTTGATACAAAAACAGATACTGAAAATACAGATTCCTGGATTTATTCTCTTAATTCAAAGACCGGCCGCTTGTTCTTTGGTTTCTTTATCCTTCTATTTCTATACAACGCTTACAGTGTCTCGAATACGCTTTCCTACCAGGTCCTCGGCGAAGAAGAATTCAAAGCCATCGGCTGGATCAATTCCAACACAGAATTGACGGATCATTTTCTCATTCTGGACGATCAAAGCAACCCGCTGCTCTCCCCATTTACCGAATGGTTTCCGTCCCTTACCGATCGTCGAAGTGTCGCCACCCTGCAAGGAACAGAATGGCTCAACGGAGAAATGCACTACAACAAGCAATTTCCGGTTGCTTCGAGCCTTCATCAATGCCTGGACAAGGATATAAACTGTCTTTATGAGTTGCAAGATAAAATGGCGGACAACTACAACTTCGTTATAGTCTCATCAAAAAGTTATATTCCCCTTCTCAATTCAATGGAAGACCAGTCAGGTTTTAAATTGATGTATTCATCTCCAACGATCAAGATATTCCAAAGCAATTCAGGGGGGAGGAAGAATGAAAATTGACCAGGAGCAGGCTTGAGGTCAGACAATGAACGATGGGGCCTGCGAACTTGAGCCTAGCATTTCATCAAGATGTTTTCGAACAGTTTGCGCAATCTGCGCTGAGTCCAAACCAGATAATTCCCGAAAATAAAACTGACTTCCTGCAGTCTGTTGAGGGGCATCATTAAGTGACAACATCAGAAAATCGAAATCCCTTACCCTTGAAGTGGCACATAAAACCTGCGATACCGCGCTCCCCAATCCTCCTACGGCTGAGTGTTCTTCCACTGTAGCCAGGAGCCTGGTCTCTTTTGCTGCTTTTAAGAGCTCAACTTCATCCAGCGGCTTGACCGTCGGCACACTCAATACGCGCGCCTGAATCTGTGGCGCTAATTGTTCAGCAGCGGAAATCACTTCGCTTAGAATACCGCCGGTGCTAATAAGTGTTACGTCATTTCCTTCACGTATAACAATGGATTTTCCGATTGTAAATGCTGGTTCAGCCCGGTGGACAATCGGCTCACCGCCTTTGCCCAATCGAAGATAGCAAGGACCCTGCCAGTTTACAATTGCGCGTGTTGCCTGCCGCACCTCCATTGGGTCCCCCGGCGCCAGCACTGTCATATTCGGCATTGAGCGCATCACCGCCAAATCTTCAACTGCGTGATGTGTATAACCTGCTGCGCCATATGCGAGGCCACCGCCAACTGCCACAACTTTAACATTGAGATTGTGATAACAAACATCGTTGCGTATTTGCTCAAGACAGCGCATCACCGGAAAATTGGCAATTGAATAAGTGAATACAATGTTTCCCTCAAGCGCCAACCCTGCTGCGACGCTGGTCATATTTTGCTCGGCAACGCCCATATTGACATAACGCGCGGGAAAAAGCTGAGAAAAGCGCTCCAGCACGGAATAACCAATATCTCCTGCAAGAAGCCAGATACGCTCATCCTTCTGAGCTAATTCACATAGTGTCTCGATGAATGCGTTTCTCATTCAGTCATCTCCAATTCGGCCAATGCCTGAGCAAGTTGTTCTGTGTTGGGCGACTTGTAATGCCACTCTAACTTATTCTCCATGAAACTAACCCCCTTGCCTTTGGTTGTGTGCGCAATAATTACACTCGGTTTACCCATCTCAAAAGGCACACTGCCCAGCGCGGATTCGATCTGCGCGTGATCGTGCCCGTCAATTTCCCGCACCGCCCATCGAAATGCGCTCCACTTGTCGCCCAGCGGAGCAAGTTCCATAACCTCAGATACCACGCCAAAACTCTGGATTTTGTTGTAATCTACAATCGCAACCAAGTTATCCAATTGGTGCTGCGGCGCAAAAAGAATCGCCTCCCAGTTTGAGCCCTCATCAAGTTCGCCATCACTCAGCATCACGAAAACACGATGAGGTTGTTTCCCGCGTTTAGCGGCTAGTGCCATGCCGCACCCAATCGGCAAACCATGTCCAAGCGAGCCAGTGGAAACTTCAACTCCCGGCACTCCGTGACGAGTAGCGTGACCAACTAAAACTGAACCATCCTGAAAGTAGGTATCCAGCCATTGTGATGAAAAAAAACCACGTTCCGCCAAAACTGCATATAGAATCGCCGTACCATGCCCCTTGCTCAGAATGAAACGGTCCCGCTCCGACCAATCGGGCTGTTCCGGGTCAACCTGCAGAATTTCCCCGTATAACACAGCCAGCAAATCTGCCATGCTCAAGCAGGCGCCAATATGAGACGCATTGGCTTTATATACCATCCTCAAAGAATCAGCTCGTATTTTTTGCGCCAAAGGCTTGGTAAAAATTGAATTTCCAGACATATTTATCCTAATATTTTCAGGAGTCATTCATTGTCGTCAATCAATAACAATATATGAAGGACTCGGATTAAGGGGGGAGCGGCGAATTGAATATTTATCCAACCCTAATACTTCTTTAAACGCCAAAGTTTCACCTGGGAAGGATGGCCAATTAAGTTCATCAAATCCGATAACACTACCTTTCGTTAGATGGTCTTTTATCAATTCCAGACAATTCTTTGTTGGCTCATAGATGTCGAAATCAAAATATGCCAGTGCAATAATTGTTTCTGGATGATCTTCCAAATATTTTTGTAGCGTTATAGTCGCATCGCCTTTGATGATTTCGTATTTCTTGAGATGACTCAAGGGACTTTCAGTCTCATGATAGTTCAAAACAGAATCCAAATAGGCTTCATAATTTGGATTAACACTGTATGCCCCAACGCTGGCAATTGCATCATTCCCATCTTGTTCAGTAATAGCGGGAAATCCGGAAAAAGTATCAAATCCAACTATTTTTCGATTGTAATTGTAAGGTTCGTAAATACCCCTAAACGAGGAAAATAAAGCAAGGTTTTGCCCCCATCTTACCCCAAATTCTATGACAATCCCGTGAATGGGAATAATTTTTTGGTAAAGGTCGTGCATAAAAAGGATACGTGATAATGTTTGCCTGTTTAAGAACAACCCCAAATTAGCAAGTTGTTCACTTTGTGGGATGGGAGATTTTGCAAATAAATCATAAAATTTTTCCCGTGTTAGAATCTCGCGCTGAGACGAATTTGACTTTATACGAATATCAATCGGCAAGTTATTACTCATAGTTTTCTCCTTGTTTCAAAAAAAATGTTTGATTTATGAAATCAGATAACAAAATCCAGGGGTTTATTTCCGGTTCGTTTTTGAAACTGTTTGCACCACGAACATAATGATCGCTGGCCTGATACCCTTACAGAACCGATAAATTTGCTACTGCTCACCAAGTAAGGCATAATTTGGTTGCTTGACGACCAAAGGAGGCCGATGATGAGCAGTAGCAAACAATTGTACAACGAGTTGAACGAAAAGATGAGCGAATT
>JACRBH010000091.1 GCA_016234535.1 Chloroflexota bacterium | reverse complement strand
CGATTGCAATCAGGGCGTTCAGCACTTGTTGAGATCGCAAGATTCGGTTATTTTTAACATCAAGCTTGGACATGGCGGTTTGGTCTCCTTGGTAAGAGCCAAGTAAACCATGTTCAAGCCCTTTCGTGAACTACTGAGTATTATCAATTGATTTAAATTTATTTGAGAATGCCGATCAGCTTTGTTGAAGGATGGAAGAAAAAAAACATTCAATGAATCAAAATATCAACCTGATTTCAGTCTCTGTTGTCATAACGGCATACAATGCTTCAAAGTGGATTCACAGAACCCTGGATAGTGTTCTGACCCAGACCTATCCTGTATTGGAAGTAATAGTCATTGATGATGGTTCCACAGATCATACAGCCAGGATAGTCCAATCTTATGGGGATAAGGTAAATTATGTCTATCAGGAAAATTTCGGGCAGCCCATAGCCAGAAATAATGGCATTCGAATATCCAAAGGTGACTTCATTGCATTCGTAGACGCAGATGACTACTGGCATTCTCAGAAGCTCGAGAAACAGATTAATATGATTCTGTCAAAAGGTCTGGCCTGGGTGGTAAGTGATGGCGAATGGATAAACGACAAGGATGAAAAAGTGGAATTGCCCAGTCCGCCCATGCAAGAAGGGGATGTTTTTGAATCACTCATAATGGGCAATTTCATTATGTCGGCCACTCCGGTTATTCGTCGGGATGTGTTTGATCAAATTGGCTATTTTAATGAAGACCCTGAGGCGCGTATTGGCGAGGACTGGGACATGTGGCTGCGAATTGCGGCTCAATTCCCACTAGGTATTGTGCATGAAAAACTGGCCCATGTAAGGCTGCACGCATACAGTATGATGTCTGTTACTTCCATGAAAGAGAAAGTGCGGGGTTTGGAAGGTGTTATAGCCCGCGCGGCAGGCAGGAAATTTCGCAAAATCAATTCATTAAAAAGATGCGCTCTGGCTAATATTTATTATCGTGCAGGTGTGCAATTAATAAAGCAAAACCAATATAAAGCTGCCCGGGAGTATTTTTTCCGTGAATTGCAATATCGCCCCTTGAAAATCGAATCCTGGATTTATTTGTTTATAGCAATAACGGGAACTGGCATGGCAAAACTGCTGATTAACCTAAAACGAATATTGTGGGACCGCTTGGGTATCTCAGGAAAAAAATGAAGACAATATCCATTGCCAACCCTGAGGTTACAGTCATCATCCCTGCTTATAATCGCGCTGAGCTGATAGGTGAAGCATTAAACAGCATCTTTGCCCAGACGTACCAGAATTTTGAAGTCATTATTGTGGATGATGGCTCCACCGATGATACAGCCAGGGTCTTGAAACCGCTGGCAGAGGCGGGTGCCATACGATACATCCATCAGGAAAATCTGGGAGTATCGGCAGCAAGAAATCGCGGAATTACTGAGGCACGTGGCGAATATATGGCATTCCTGGATTCCGATGATCTGTTCGAACCTGAAAAACTTGAACTCCAGGTTGAATATATGCAGACTCATCCAGAAGCTGGGCTGGTACACTCGGGATTTACAAAGTTTGACAATCATGGGAATGATTTGGGCTATCGGGATACTTCATGGTTTTCCGATATGATTTATCCGCAGATGCTGTTATATTGGACAACTTTAATGGCGGCAAACACAGTGCTGGTCCCGAAAAGGGTTTTTGATTCTGTGGGACTGTTCGATGAATCATTGCGTATTGGCGAAGACCTGGATTTGTGGCGCCGCATTGCCCGTAAATATCCATTTGGATTTATCAACAAAAGCCTGGCTCGTGTTCGCGTCCATCAGGGAAATACTTCCGGCAACAGGTTGAGTGTGACAGATGGATTCATCGAGTATCTTGAGCAGGCATTTAAAGATGACCCCAGTCTTTCAATGCAATTTAGAAGGCGCGCTTTTTCAAGGATGTTTAGCACGATGGCGTATAACTTATTGGGTGAAAATGGAAGTGAAGCTTTGCAATCTGCCCGCTTGAATGCAGGCCGCGCGATTAAACAGAATCCTTTGAACGCCCATGGGTATATGGCTTTCTTCTCATCCTTGTTTGGATATAACCTTCGTTACTCGTTGATCCAACGCTGGCGATTGATACGCGCCTCGATAATGTCACGGAATCGATCTGTATGATGAAGTTCATTCCAATGGCTGGCGCTGGGGAGAGGCGTAAATATGGAAAATAAATCAAGCCGGCCATTATCCATCCTCCTGCTTGGCACTCAAATGGCCGTTGGCGGCGCGCAAAAAGTCTTGTTGGATCAGGCAGGCTGGTTCCACAAACGCGGACATAAAGTCTTCGCGGTATTTTTTTATGATAAAGAGAATCTACAATCCCGATGGCAGACAGCCTCGGATTTTCCGATCATTAATTTGAAGGCGCTTCCCGAAAATGGCGGCGCGACAGTCAACGTGGTTTTATTGGTTCGTGGATTATTCTCACTTTGGCGATTGCTGCGCAAGGAAAAAATTGATGTAATCGAAACCTTTACTCATGACAGCAATATGCTCGCATTACCGGTTGCCTGGCTTGCGCGTGTTCCAGTTCGTATTGCCACACATCACGGGGTAATCGAAAATTTTCCGCGCTGGCGCGAGAGGATTCATACCTGGCTTATCAATCATAATTTTGCCCAGACGCTTGTGGCAGTCTCTTCCAGAATACAAGAACAAGCCCTGTTGGAGGGTATAAACTCGAAGCGCGTTGCCGTGATCAAGAATGGGATTGCACCCCTCTCCCTTGAAAGAGTCAACAGGCCTGAGTTTAGAAAAGAAGCGGGTCTCAAAGATGAGGACCTTTTTGCCGTATCGGTTGGACGTCTGGTTTATCAAAAAGCCCACAGTGTTCTCATCCAGGCCATGCCATCCGTCTTAAAGAAATATCCAAATTTTAAACTCGGTATTTGCGGCGATGGAGTTTTAATATCTGATTTGGAGGCGCTGATATTGAAGTTGGAACTCCGCAACTCTGTAAAACTTTTAGGAAAACGGGATGATGTTAAGGGGTTTCTCTCGGCCGCGGATATTTTTGTGCTTCCATCGCGGTGGGAAGGTTTGCCAATCGCTCTCCTTGAAGCGATGAGCGCGGGGCTTCCAGTGGTGGCAACTCAAGTTGAAGGGGTGGATGAAGTTGTGAAGGACGGCGAGCACGGATTCCTGGTCCCCGTGGAAAACTCAGAAGCGTTGGCAGATGCCATATTACAATTGCTTGATAACCGCCGGCTGCGGCGCGAAATGGGCGAGGCTGCGAAGGCGCATATTTTGGAACAATACACTGAAGATATTATGTGCGAACAATATTTTCAAATAATAACGAAGCTCCTGCCGCCTCGATAGTAGATGATCAATGAATCGTTTTCTTCGCAAAGAATTTGAATATATATTATTTCCCGCTCTGTTTGGTTTTGTACTCTGCGGCTCAATCCGGGGGTTCTATAACATTGTTTCAGGAACAGGGACATGGCTGGGTGAGTTTTCTTTAAAGTGGGGAGCCGCATTCCTGATCTATATTGCGGTTTGTGTATGCGCTTTTATTATCGTAATATTTTCATTGCGGAAGCGTGAGAAGCTTCGATTTCTCATTGAAAAAGCCGTCTCGTTTCGTGAACGGCTGGGGAACGCGCGCTGGCTTTCGGCCATTCTTGTTTTTATTTCACCAGTCTGGCTGTTTCAATACACAGCCTGGGGACTGGTCTTTAGCGATGTTTACATCCGCATATTGATCTGGAGTCTCGTAGTTCTCCTATTTGCGTTCTTCATCAAAAAAGGGGATACCCTGTTTGGTTGGACAGAGTTCCTCGCTGCACTCCTCCTGACCTCCAGCGAATTTGTCATTGCCGTTCCATTCATGAATGTGACTGACCATCCCTTTTCATTGGGTTGGTCAGAAGGCAATCGCATGTGGGATTACTCCATCATGTTTGGCAGGCAGCTTTATGATTACCCCGCCGACAAAAACATCTACGTTCTGCTGGATATCGGCCGGCAGTTTGTAGGCGGCCTGCCCTTCATTATTCCGGGCCTTTCCATTGAAACGGAAAGATTTTGGATCGCGCTAACGGTTATCATTCCCTATTTTTTACTTGGACTGGCAATCTTCCGTTTCGCTCGCACCGACCGAAAGGTCTGGCTGCTGGCAAGTCTATGGGTATTGATCTTCCTTAAACAGGGACCCATCCACCCGCCGCTTGTTCTTTGCGCTGTGATCGTTGCCTTGCTCTGGCGGAGTCCGCTCTGGCTCGCGCTTCCCCTCATCGCTCTCACAGGCTACGCCGCCGAGGAGAGTCGTTACACCTGGTTATTTGCCCCAGGCATGTGGATCGGCATGTTGGAACTGGCAGGCGCTGCGCTGCGAAATAAAAAGCTGAACCTACATTCATGGATCCGAGCCGTTTTGCTTGGTCTTGCGGGAATCGCTGGCGGTTATTTGGGTCCAAAAATCGCCGGGCTATTGGCAGGCAACTCTGCCGCACAGGCTGCAATTTCCACAAGCGGTATTGTCGAACACATTTCCAACCAACCTCTCTTATGGTACCGCCTGCTGCCCAATGCCACTTATGGGATCGGCATTCTGGCGGGACTGTTGATCGCAGTCTTGCCGTTGATAATCGTTCTGTCTTATCTGGCTGCTTCCAAAAAATGGGTATTAAACGTATGGCAGGGACTTGCCGTGACAGTGCCGTTACTTGCCTTTCTTGTTGTTGGCCTGATCGTCAGCACAAAAATCGGCGGCGGCGGCGACCTGCACAATATGGACATGTTCCTGATCGGACTTATGTTCGCAGGGGTATTGGCCTGGCAAAATGGCGGGAAGGTATGGCTTGAAAAAATTGATCTCGCGCCCATCTGGGTCAAGCTTGTTATCGTCCTGCTGCTTGGCGTGCCCGGTCTTCAGTCGCTGACAGTCATGCGCTCATATAACTTTGAAAAAGACGCATCATGGCTCGCTACTCTCACAGACGCGGAAAACGCGCGGGAACTCGATATGCTCCCATCACAAGAGACCACCGACCATGCACTCAACATCATTCGAGAAGAGGTTGCGATGGCCCAGTCGAATGGCGGCGAGGTGTTGTTTCTCGATCAAAGACAATTACTCACGTTTGGTTATATTCGTGACGTGCCATTGGTACCCGAATACGAAAAGAAACTTCTCATGAACGAGGCATTAAGTTCAAACGCCGCGTACTTTGAAAATTTCTTTGCAGATATTTCCGCGCACCGCTTCGCCTTGATCGTCTCTGAACCATTGCTTGATTCTGTCAAGGACAGTTCGTTTCAATTCGGAGAAGAAAACAACGCCTGGATAAAGTGGGTGTCCAATCCGCTCCTGTGTTACTATGAGTCCAAAACGACATTAAAGGATGTAGGAGTGCAGTTACTAATCCCTAAGACTTCACCAACTGATTGTTCCACCCAGTTGCCACAGGAAAATCAATGAATTTCAAATATCTTACTCTTCGCCTGTTTCGGCACTTCATGCCGGAATCAGCCGCCCGTTTTCTTTTAAAACGCAGATGGTTCATCAAGCCCGGACTGGAATCGAACGACCCGGCAGCGGCAGTCAAAAAATATATTGACGTGTTATCCAATTACGGTCAATCTCTTAAGGGGAAGAGGATCCTCGTCTTTGGGTATGGCGGCCGTTTTGCAGTCGGCGTTGAACTGCTCCGTCAGGGCGCGGCACATGTCGTACTTTGCGATCATTTCGTATTACTCGACCGCGAACGCAATCGTGATTTGCTTTCTGCCTTTGCCGATTACCTTATTGTCACAGATGGCGATGTCACGCCACGCCCTGAATTTATCACCCTGCTGCATGGGGACATTCGCGATAACGAAATCCAGCAAAAGATTTCCCAGGTGGATTTCGTCCTCAGCACATCGGTCTACGAGCATTTGGACGATGTGGACGGGATCACGCGCGCGCTCGCAAAGTTGACCGCGCCTCAAGGTATTCAATTACATTTTGTGGATTTGCGCGATCATTATTTCAAATATCCCTTTGAAATGCTTACGTTTTCAGAACGCGTGTGGCGGGGTTTCCTCAACCCAACGAGCAACTTAAACCGCTTCCGCCTGACCAGCTACCGGGAAGTATTCGATGCGTCTTTCCAGAAGGTGGACATCACTGTTTTGCAGCGGTTGGAGGATGAGTTCCGCGCCACCCACCCGCGCATCCGCCCAGAATTTCTCACAGGCGACGAATCAGTGGATTCTGTCTCGTTGATCCAGGTGCTTGTCGAAACCCCGAAGCGCTAACAATTGGAGTTACCTATATGCGGCAAAGATTTACCAGCTTTATTACTCGAAATGAAAAACTGCTCCCTATATTTATTTTCCTGCTCTTCCTCGCCGTCTCCATCCCCGGCGTGGATTGGGGCGTGCCCGCGCTTTGGAACCCCGACGAATTGGTCTGGCGCGTGGACAGCGCCCTGCGCGGCGAGCTTCAATTCGATGTAACCGAACCCGATTTCAACTACCCCTCCCTGCCAAAGTATATGATGTTTGGAATCGGCAAAGTCGTTTATGGGATGGGATTTTCCACAGCAAAATTCATTATCGCGGCGCGTCTTTTCTCGGCGGCGTTGGGCGCGATCAGCGGCGTTCTCATCTATTATCTGGCGCGCACCATTGGCTTGAAAGTGACAAGCTCCGCATTGGCTGCTTTGATATATATTGCAAGCGGCGCGGCCGCTGAAAACGGACGGTACGCGCACAATGACTTGTACCTGCAATTATTCTCGATCCTGTGTATTTATTTTGCGATCAAGTATCAATTCACAAAATCAAAGGGATGGCTTTACGCTTCATTCTTCTCAGTCGGATTGGCGGCTTCCAGTAAATTTACAGGCGGGAGTCTTTTGCTCGTACCACTGTTTGTTTTGATCTTTATGAATTGGAATGAGTTGCGCAGGAACTGGCTTCAATCATTCATAATAGCGCTGACAGGCGGCGTACTCAGTTTTTGCGGATATGCTCTCGGTACGCCCAAAGCCTTGCTTGCGCCAATTTACTATTTCTCGAATGTGATTCCTGCCCTCCAGCGTTACCCGCAATACGGATTTAATTCCGGCAGTCCGATCGGGCTGGTCGGCCAATGGCCCGTTTTTCAAGCTGCCGTGGGACCATTTGCCTATTACCTTTTCATCTTTTGCTTTATCTGGTTTGCGGCGAAATTGGTTTTGTGGAAATTAAAAAAGATAAAAATGGAAGAGAAGCAAGCGCAGTCGATTCTGATTCTGATCGTTGCCGTGCTCATCTTCGATCTGCCTTTCCTTGTGTCGATCAATTACATTCCGCGTTACTTTATTCCGTTCGCGCCGTTCCTGTCTGTTTTGGGCGCGTTCTTCATCAAAGAGATCATCGATCTGGCTGCGGCTAAAAGCTGGAAATTTATCCCATCTCTCGTCACCCTTTTGCTCGTACTGGGAATTTCCCATTCCATGCTGCGGCTGGTCAGCACGGCGCTGCTTTTCCTGAACGACGCGCGCATCCCTGCCAGCGAGTACATTGCCACAATTCGCGGATACCAGAGCACCATCGAATACACTCTGTATCCGCCGATCGTAAACAAGAAACAATTCTACGGCGCGGCGCATAATTATCCGATCTATTTCGTCAAATACCCGGACGACGTTGTTCCAACCGGCGGAAGATTTGAATACAATCAGGGTGAGCAGGGATTGCTGGCCCGCGAAGTGGATTACTTTGTCATCGATTCGCTGACCTATTCAAGGCTGCTCGAAAATGAAGGCGTCTGCCAGACAAATCCCGTTGAGTGTGATTTCTTCAAGAAGCTGCTTGCAGGCGAGATTACCTCATTCCGTTTAATTGAGAAATTCAGTTATTCCCTGCCGCCCTACCTGCCGCAGTTGACAGTCCGAGGCGTCAACCCGGAAGTGCGGATTTACGAGCGGGTTCGGTAACCTGCTTTTATGTGTACAATTCAGCCATGCAGTTCCTCACAAAGCTAAAAGAAGATCCCCTGCTCTCCAAAGTGCTCCGTTCCAGCGGAGCATTGTTTAGTGCAAACACCATCAGTTTGGGACTGAGCATGGTGCAGAGCATCCTTGCAGGGCGTTTGCTGGGAGCCTCTGTCTTTGGTCTGATCGCCATTTTCATGAGCTACGCCTCCACCGTGAACGGATTGCTATCCTTTCGTATGAGCGAGCTGGTGGTGCGGTACGGAGGTGAGTATCTTGAAAAGGACGAAAAAGAGAAAGCCGCAGCATTGATCAAGGCGGCCGCTTTGGGCGAAGCAGCGGTTTCCCTGCTCGCGTTTTTATTCGTCGCGGCCACAGCAACGATTGCCTCCCAATATATTGCCAAGACCCCGAATACGGAAAAACTTTTCATCATTTACAGCCTCGGCTTGCTGGCGAACTTCAATGCAGAAACCTCCACTGGCGTATTGCAAATGCTGGGGAAAATAAAATATCAAGGCATCATCAATCTTGTTCAAAGCGTCATCACAGCGGGAATGATCACATTTGCCTACTTCACTCATGGAACGCTGCAACTTGTCCTTTATGCCTATCTAACCGGGAAGGTTGTTTTGGGGCTGGGTATCTTTTTCACTGCATTATTTCAGCTTACAAAAAAACTTGGGAATGGCTGGTGGCATATGTCATTGCGAGGAGCGTTCGTTGCGACGACGCAATCTGCAAACAATGAGGAGATTGCTTCGGGCGAAGTGCAAGAACGCCCTCGCAACGACATGAATTTTCGTGAAATCTTTAAGTTTGCCATCAGCTCAAACTTAAGCGCCACTGCCATTCTCGCCTTTCGTGAAAGCGATATTTTATGGGTGGGATATTTCCTCACCAGTGAAGCGGCAGGTTATTACAAAGCCGCGTATGGCATTATCAGCTTGTTCTCCGTTGCCTCGAATCCATTCATCCTCACCACCTACCCTGAGATCAATAAACTCGTCACACAAAAAGCGTGGCCGCGCTTAAAGAATTTTCTCAAAAAGATATCATCCATTGCGGTGGCTTACAATCTCGCATTGGCTGCGGGCTTTGTTATTTTTGGGAAATGGCTGTTGTCCCTTTACGGCAATCAATATGTTGCCGCATATCCCGTTCTTCTCGCGCTGCTGGTCGGCTACACTTTCAACTACATTCTATTTTGGAATCGTCCCCTGTTACTTTCGCTCAGCCTGCCTGAGTTCCCAATCTATGTCACGCTAATCGTTGGCCTGCTCAAACTCGCGTTCTCATTTCCGCTTATTCCGCGCTATGGCGTTGTTGCGGCGGGCGCGCTGCTTTCGTTTTATTACATCGCTTCGGTTGGCGCGATGGTCATTCGCGGCTTGAAAGAGATTCGACAAAATGAAAATCGCAATCATCACTAATTCACGCATTCCATCCCTCACCGCCAATTCGATTCAGGCGATGAAGGTCACTCAAGCCCTGATGCAATTGGAGCATGATGTCTGCCTGTTTGCGCCTCGCGAGGCTGAGGAAGTTTCCACCGAATTGCTGCTCTCACACTACGGACTGCGCCTCGCGCCCCGCCTCGAACTGCTTCCGTCCGAAAGATATTTCAAACGCTTTGACTTTATTTTCCATGCCCAGCGCGCCGCGAAAAATTTTGGCGCTGACCTGATATACACCTGGATGCCGCAATCGGCTGTGGTCGGGTTATGGGCTGGCTATCCTGTTGTGCTCGAAATGCACGGCGATGTGTCTGGAACAATGGGCGCGTGGTGGCTGCGTCAATTTTGGAAAGCAAAAGGGAACAAGGTGATGACGGTCACCACATCAGCGTTGAGAAATGCTTTAGAACGCTCGACCAAACTCCAGTTTAAGGATGAGTCGCTGCTGATCGCGCCGAATGGTGTCGAGTTGGAAAAATATGACGGGCTGCCGAATCCGCCCGAAGCAAGACATCAATTAAATCTGCCTGAAGGGCTGACGGTTGGATTCACAGGGCATATTTACCCGGGCCGCGGCGCGGAGTTGTTGTTCGAGCTTGCGAAACAAATGCCGCAGGTGAATTTTTTGTGGGTGGGGGGCACGCCGGAGTTGGTGGACACGTGGCGCGGTAAATTGACCGGGGCCAAAATGACGAATGTGACGATGATAGGTTTTGTGAAGCATGAACGCATTGCGCTGTATCAAGCCGCGTCGGATGTGCTGCTAATGCCGTACAGCCGTACCATCGAAGCCAGCAGCGGACAGGATATCGCCGAGGTCATCAACCCGATGAAGATGTTCGAGTACATGGCCTCAGGCCGCGCGATCGTTTCGGCGGACCTGCCTTCGATCCGTGAAGTGTTGAATGAAGGGAATGCGGTTTTTTGTGAATCTGGTAATTGGGAATTGGTAATTGGGAAGTGGAAGGCCGCGATTGAGTCTTTACTTGCAGATGAATCGCGCAGGCATGAGTTGGGCGCTCAGGCACGCAAGGATGTTAAGCGGTTGACCTGGGTGAAGAGGGAAGAGAGAGTAATGGTGAAGTTTTGATGCAATTACACTTTTCGCAAAGCCGAATTTTCTGTTCTTTTACTGCATGGTATACTCCGCAGAGTCATAAACCATAAAAAACAGGGAAACTATGCGGATCACAAAATATTTACGCGCCGATCAAGAAAATATAGCCCGTTTCCTTGCCGTGCTTGGCGGCGGTTCAATTGCGTTAAGCACCAGCAAGCGCGCCCGTCCCAGCTTCTTCATCTTTGCACATACCTTTATCCGTGAGTATATCGAGGAAGGATTCTTCAAAAAAGAGGAATTGCTGATCAAGGCACTGGAAGATGGAGGCTTTCCCGCCGAAAGCGGACCGGTCAATGCGATGCGTACCGATCATAAAAAAAGCGTGGATGCTGCCGAGGTTCTGATCCACGCCGCAAAACAGTGGCGGGACGGGGATGAGGTTGCCCGCTCCGAGGTGGGCTGGGCCACAAGTCAGTACACGTCTGCTGTTCGGGCACACCTTGAGCGGCTCAAGAATCTGATCTTCCCTTTGCTCGAGCAGACCATTTCCATCGAAGATGAACATAAGATCTCCGAAGGAATGAATAACATCATTTTCGAAGGCAGTTTGAAGGAAGGCACGGAGAAATACATCAAGTTGATCGGGGAGCTTGAAGAGGAATTGAGCGACTGGAAGTGAAACTGTAATTTTCAAGTCAAAAAGGCAGGCCGATTGGTCTGCCTTTTTTGTTTTAATACTGATTTACGCAGTGTCGTTCTGAGCCGCTTTGCGGCGAAGAACCTTTACGATTATCTCAGAGACCCTTCGCTCCGCTCAGGGAATCACGATTAGCTATGTGGATCAAAATCAAGTTAAAGTGACAAATGTCCATTGCCTAAAAATTATATATAATATACAATCTCGCCCATTCTGGAGAGAGCCATGGACGCATTTGAACTGACCCAACTGATTTCCCAAAGAAAAGAAAGCAACAAACTTTATCTCGAATTCCTCAAAGTCCCCGACCTGAGCATGGGACTGTACATCCTCCCCGCCGGCGGGACTGATCCGCAGAGTCCGCACACGGAGGATGAGGTCTATTACGTGGTGAGCGGGCGGGCGCAGATTCAAGTTGCGGACGAGAATCGTGCCGTGCAGGCAGGGTCAATCGTGTACGTGGCGAAGAATATGGAGCATCGCTTCCATTCGATTGAGGAAGAGTTGGTGGTGATTGTGTTCTTCGCGCCGGCGGAGTATTCAAATAATAAATAATCTCAACTTCTTTTCTGGATCAGCCAACATGGATGAATTTCGTACAATATATATTTTCACTGAGAAAGCCATTTTCATTTAGCAAGGTTCCGAAGGAATCGCATTCGGTTTATTAGCTTTGGCAGCATCTAGTTTTACAGCGCAAGGTTGCGAGTGAAACGCCCTGATCGAGCAAGTTTTTTGCAGTGTGAATGCTGCGCAACGAAGTTGCGTAGCTGGTAATAGCGTACTCGCTCCAAGGCAGCTTGAATGTCAGAAACAAACGAAGGCAAAACGCTGCAAAGCAAAATACGGACTTGATAAATGGTAAGTGACGAAGCCTGTTCTTGAAATTGAATTCTCAAACACACCAGGAAATAATGAGCCAGAGAAACCAAGAGCATATGATGATGCCATCCTATCCAACTACACATCTTGTAATGATCCATTTCGCTCTCACCTTTGCATTCTTCGAAGATAGTTTCAATCGGCCATCTTATTCCGCTGATCCGCCCGAATTCATTCAAGGGAGTATTGAGGGGAGCGTTGGAAAAAATATTTGATCTCTGAAGGAGTACCCAGATTGAGTCGGACGATCAACCAGAGTTCAGAAGCGGGCAAACCATCACGCAAAAGAAAAATCACAAATGATGGAACCCCTGCTTGCTGCCTTCTTTGATCACCGCTCGGGTCCTCCTGCTTTTGAATCTTCAGCACCAGGTCCTTGGCTGGAATGGGATGCTTTCTTTTATCACTTGAGTTTAGAGTTCAAAGCAGCTTATCAAAAATGGAATTTGCTGGTAAAAGTTTTTTGTGAAGAAAACTATCAGTGAGTTCCATTTTTGTTGGAGTTGGGCATGCCAGCCGCCAAGCCCAGACCCGCTGGAAAAGGCACAGGCAGGCAAAAGAATTATTGCCTGCCACCGCGTAATCGTTATTCGGTGGTGTTCAAGAGCAAAAAAGCCCAAGTTTTGCCTTCTGCCAGCCCGTAATTGGTATTTGCTTTTCAGTTTTTAACGTTCGGTACAATCAGACATCTTTTGTGTACTACTTTGCTACACTAAACTCAAGTTGAAAGGCTCAGATCAACCTGCGGAACGTTCCTTGTTATCTGAACATTCATGACTACAGCGAGGAGAATTCGTGTTTATAGCGCGCGGTCAAGACGGGACAGGCCGCCGCTTCCGCTACTTCTGCCGTCACATTCGGGGCATAGAGCTGGCGCAAAGCATTCGCGCTGTACGATGATCCCATGCATAACAAATCGTAATTTTCCTTTTTGATCTCAGCCAATATTTCCTCCACCACATTGCCCTGGCGCGCCGTGATATTCGCAGTCAAACCGTCTGCTTTGGCTATCTCCATTGCCTGGCGCAGGCTTCTTCCAACCGGTGTATCCGTCTCAACGAGGGTCTGCCAATTCCTGCTCACAGTTCGCGCGGTCGGATAATCCAAATCCATGGGCGGGATGATATGAAGCAGGGTAAGTTCGGCGCGGCTCTTCATTGCGATTTGCATGGCGATGTGTTCGGCTGTCACTTCGTAGCCGAGCCCGCCGAGGCAGATCAGAATTTTTTTCAATGGCAATTTTGATTCAGGCACATACAAGATCGGTTGTTCGATATCCTCCATCATGTGACGAATGGAGCGGCCTGTCAACAGGCGGCGGATCTGCGGGCGTCCCAGCGGACTCAACACAACCATGAAATTACCCTGCTTTGCCTTGCGCGGGATGATTTCCTCCGCGTTTCCGTTCTGGACCTCGAGGCTGTACTCCACGCCCTTTTGCTGGAACAACTCGACGGCGCGCGCGAAGACATCCTCCAAAGGGTGGTGGTCATCTATCGCGGCGGGGTTAATGTTCTCGGTCACGCCGAGAAGCGTAACTTTTTTTTCAAGCAATGCCGCGAGCCATGTTCCATATTCGATGGAAGGCCATGTCCCTTTGAATCCGTTCGTGGCGAGTAATAGATCAGGTTTCATAAAAGCATCCAATTATCGAAATAATATAACACCCAGGATTCCCGCGCCGAGTAATACCAGCGGAGACGGAACATTGAGCCACAAAGCCAGCGCGCTAAGCGCTGCAATCATCAGTGTGCGGGGATTAACTTTTTTTGTTTTTCCAACACGGAAAAGTTCCCATGCCACGATTATGATAAGCGCCGCAATTGCCGGGCTCATGCCTTTCACAAAACTCTTCAGCCAATCTTCCTGCTGGAATTGCTGCAGGATGGAGGCCACGATCAACATCATGATTGTTGGAGGCAGGACTGCGCCAAGCAATGCGGTGAGTACGCCGGGCACTCCACCAGCCGCATATCCAACGAACATGGCAAGCTTAAGCGCTTCGCTTCCCGGCAGGACATTCGAAAAACCCACCGCTTCCACAAATTGTTCTTCGCTCATGATCTTGCCGACAGCTTCCTTGTATAGCAATCCAACCGATGCGGGACCGGAAGGTGAAAGCAAATTTACTTTTAGAAACATCCATAATAATTGCAGCCAGACGGAAAAATTTGATTGCTTCATGATGATAGAAAAATAACCCCGACAATGCCCGCGATGATGACGACGATCCTTTCCGGCGCGTTAAACCACATGGCAAGGAAACTAATGATCCCAATTGCCCATCCGCTCCATCCCCCGTCCCCGCCTTTTTCGAAAATCTTCCAGGCTGTAAAAACCATGAGAATGGATATGGCCGGTGCCAGCCCTTCGATGAAATTACTCACCCATGATTCGCGGCGCAGGCGGTGCAGGATCATGGTTACGCCGAGGATGATAAGGGTGGGAGGAAGAATGGAAGCCAGCAATGCGATCAATCCGCCGGGGATTCCACCAGCGGCATAGCCTATATACATGGCAAGCTGCAATGCGTCACTGCCGGGCAATACAGACGAAAGCCCCACGGCTTGAACGAACTGGCTTTCTGTGACGAATCGGCCCACTGCTTCATGATAGAGCAATCCCACCGAGGCTGGGCCGGATGTGCTAAGTAAATTGACTTTGATAAAAGTCCAGAAAAGTTGGGGAAGGATATTCACGATTTTAAGTCTATCATGGTATGG
>JACRBH010000010.1 GCA_016234535.1 Chloroflexota bacterium | reverse complement strand
TAATTCGCTCATCTTTTCGTTCAACTCGTTGTACAATTGTTTGCTACTGCTCATCATCGGCCTCCTTTGGTCGTCAAGCAACCAAATTATGCCTTACTTGGTGAGCAGTAGCAAATTTATCGGTTCTGTAAGGGTATCAGAAAAGTCCCTTGTTACCCGCAATTTTTAATTGTATGATTGCATAAATATTTTATTCCTAATTATGCGATACCCTGTTATTTGACCCGGTAAATATTATGACAAAAATCCTGATCGTTGACGATGATGTAAAGGTCACAACATTATTAAAAAGATACCTTTCATCGATAGGTCATGAAGTAACGGCGCTAAATCGGAGCTCGAAGGCAATTAACACAGCTTTTGCCATGCACCCCGACCTTTTTATTCTTGATATTATGATGCCGCAGCCTGACGGATTTAGACTTTGCAGTTTATTGCGCAAGATCCCGGAATTTCTTCATACACCGATCCTGATCATTACCGCCCTGGACGACAGCAACAGCAAGGCAACCTCCTTTGGCGCGGACGATTACCTCACGAAACCTTTTGACCTTGATGGCCTGGCGCCAAGGATAAACGCTTTGCTCTCCAAGACAAAAAAACATCATTATGGGTAATAAAAAGTCCCCGCCACAATGTGTGACGGGGACTTTCGTTACTTCAATTCATTACGGAATCACCAATACCTGCCCTACTTTGATATTGTTGATATTCTTAAGATCATTCGCCGAAGCGATTGCCGCAACCGTAGTCCCATATTTGACAGCAACAGCCGTCAATGTGTCTCCAGCCTGGATGGTATAGGTCCGTGGTGATGATGGTGTGACCGCTCCTCCCGCCCCACTGTCCTGGGGGATGGCTACAGCGACAGGAACATTCAAGGGTTCGCCAGCTTTCAGCAATTGCGGATTGGCAGAGACAAGCTCGCGCACAGTCACGCCATATTTATTTGCAAGGGATTCGAAAGAGTCACCTGCCGCCACTTTATGGGTCTTGGGTTTTTCAACAACGAGAGTAGCGCCTGCAAATTTATATAACTCTTCAAGGGTCCCGTTGAACAAATTCATATCCACCGAAGCATTGATTCCGTTGACCACGCCCTTATCCGAAATTTGCCACATCGTCCATGCGAACCAGCCGCGCGGAAGAAACGGTTTCATGCCTTCCACATATTGATTGGGATACTGCGCCAGCCAAAGCGGATAATCCTTCGCCCACGGCGGGGGGCCGCCGCCCGGCTGGATCAAATAATCCTGAAGGAAGTATTGCCCAGAGTAAATGATGGGCTTCCTGCCAAAGGCTGCCTCGACGTGGTCCAGCCATATCTTTACAGCGGGAACGATCTTCTCTTTTGTCACCCCGTCATTGGTTTCAAGATCCAAAACCGGGGGGAGTTCGCCATTATCCTTTACGGAACGCACATAATCAATAAAGTAATCAGCCTGCTTTTTAGCATCCACATTACAGCGGAAGAAATGGTATGCGCCGCGCAATAGTCCCGCTGATTTCGCTCCTAGCCAGTTATCGTCGAAGGTGGGGTCTTTATAAGTAATGCCTTCCGTGGCTTTGGCAATGACAAACCGCTGGCCTGTCGCACGCACCTTCGGCCAGTCAATGCCCGCATCCCAATAAGAAACATCAATACCTGGAACAGTTGCCATATAATCCTCCATTAAAAAGATTGATTCGACTAATAAAGGTTAGCACAAATCATTTACAAAAGCAATCAATTGAAGTAAACATTTTTGTGAGCCGGTTAATTTTTCACTATACTTGTAACATTGATTATGGTATAAGAATCACAGCCCTTCTGTGTTCGTGATATTGCCTTCACGTTTTGAGCCAATACCTACTAAACGGGTCCTTAACTTAATTAGAAATAACGCGATAGGCCTGAGCCAAGGCGGCGTTTCTAGGTAGGGACCCACCTGCAAATGCAGGTTCAAAACCTGGTGATACACGGCACATGCGGGGTGTTTCTTTATTCATTTATCATGATCAGACATGTCAGGGCATGTCTGATTTTATATTCCGAAGTAAACCTGACAGGTCTCTCTCACAACAACTTCACTCGTACTTTGAAAGACCTGTCAGATTTTATAACTCACCTTACGCGGCAACGCGAGGTTTATCTCGCAAAATGGGCGACATAAACCCCCATACGGGGACAATGTGTCGCGCTACAGGCTGGACTGCGTAACGTCAGTTTATAAGAAAAAGGAGAAAATGAGCAAGAATCGGGTGGCTTCCATCATCAAGAACCAATACAATCTCCAACATAAAAAGGAGATGACCATGGAATCCACTCTTAAACTTTCACAGCATTATCAACTCATCGAACAGGCCATTCGATACATCGAGGCGAACGCGAATCGTCAGCCTGAACTCGATGAGATCGCGTCAGCCATTGGCTTGAGCGAATATCACTTCCAGCGCCTGTTCACCCGCTGGGCGGGCATCAGCCCAAAGCGTTTTATGCAATTTCTGACGAAGGAACACGCCAAGGATCTGCTCGCCCGTTCCGAAAATTTGCTCGACACCACGCATCAAGTCGGGCTTTCGAGTCTGGGGCGCTTGCATGACCTCTTTGTCAACACTGAAGCAGTCACCCCGGGCGAATATAAATCACACGGCGCGGGGTTGAGCATTCACTATGGCCTGCACCTGACCCCTTTTGGAAAGTGTTTGATCGCCACCACTGAACGCGGCATCTGCCATTTGAGTTTCGTGCAAACCAGTGAAGGCAGCGCGATTGACAATCTCGTAGCGGATTGGAAGCAGGCGAAGATGATCGAGGATTACAAATCCACGGCCCCACTCGCTGCCCGCATCTTTTCGGCACAGCCCCCTGTGGGCGACCATGAAACTGATTCTGGTTTCGATACGTCCCGCGAAAATCGCGCGGGACTACTCAACCACCCGCTTAAGCTTCACCTGCGCGGGACGAATTTCCAAATTAAAGTCTGGGAAGCATTGCTCAACATCCCAACTGGAACAGTGACCACCTATGAGCATATCGCGGCACAGATCGGAAACCCGAATGCGTTACGTGCAGTCGGCACCGCGATTGGACATAACCCGATTGCGTTCTTGATCCCCTGTCATCGTGTGATTCGAAAGGCCGGCGAGTTCGGAAATTATCGGTACGGCGCGGCGAAGAAGAAAGCAATATTGGCAAGAGAATATGTCAATGCAAACGGTATGGATCGCGGACTTTAGTCCGCTGCTATGGGTAAAATACGGACTAAAGTCCGCATTCTATAATTACGAAAAGGAAAAAATGAAATCCAAAACTAAAATCTGGATGGCTTTACTGGCACTGTACATTGTCTGGGGCTCCACTTATCTGGGAATACGCTTTGCAATTGAAACCATTCCACCGTTCTTCCATGCGGCGGTACGATTTTTGATCTCAGGCATTATTCTTGTGGTGTGGCAGCGCTCCGCTGGGCACCCAATGCCCACACGCAGACAATGGATTTCCACCGGGATCATCGGCACACTGCTCTTACTTGGCGGTAACGGACTGGTTGCATGGGCTGAGCAATTCATCCCTTCTGGAATTGCGGCATTGATCATTGGCTCCATTCCGATGTTTCTTGTAGTAGCAGAAGCGTTAAGGCCGGGCGGAGTCAAACCAAACTGGCAGGCAATCGTCGGTCTATTGATCGGCTTTAGCGGGATATTTATTCTCATCGGTCCTTCCAATATTTCCGGGAGCACCACGAAATTAAATCCCTTTGGTGTGGCGGCTCTTCTCTTTGCGTGTGTTTTTTGGGCGGCCGGTTCCATCTATAGCAAAACAGCCGACCTGCCGAAATCATCATTGATGTCCACAGGCGCGCAGATGTTGGCGGGCAGTGTCAGCCTGCTCATTGTGTCCCTGCTGACAGGTGAATTAGCCAAATGGGACCCGGCGGGTGTATCCATGCGCTCGATCTATGGATTGTTGTATCTTATCTTTGTAGGTTCGCTGGTTGGGTTTGCTTCGTATGGATGGCTGTTGCAAAATGCGCCGATCTCCCTTGTGGCGACGTATGCCTATGTCAACCCGATCGTGGCGGTGATCCTTGGCAGTTTGTTCGCAGCGGAAAAATTGGAACCTCACATCTGGCTGGCAACTGCGATCATTATCGGGTCGGTCGTCTTCATTAATAACAGGAGCAAGCCCAGGGTTAAGAGTGAAGCGAGGTCGCATGGATAATCGTCAGCAAACAGGAAATCTCAAAGGTCGTCAGCCATCATTCAAACTGCATGTGACAGATCATGAGGTTGTGAAGTATTTGAAAACAGCGTAGTACGGAAGGCGGTAATCAATTTGAAGAGACCCTGAAGGTTTTAAAAACCTTCAGGGTCTTTCTTTAAAAGAACCTCAGAGACGCCGCTGACCCGATAAAGTTGTATAATTTCAAGGTAACAATTTTCCCGTCTGTAACAGTCGAATATATGTCCATCAGCCTGATCTCAACACTAAAAAGTTATATTCCCGATATTTTGCAACATCGTATCGCGAATGATCCGACGCCGCCCAATAAACCTTTCGAAGAAAAGTATATGGCGGCGGTCTTATTCGTCGATATTTCAGGTTTTACGGCTCTCACAGAAAAATTTGCCGCGCAGGGGCCATCGGGCGCGGAGGATATTTCAGCCATCATCAACGATTTTTACAGCCAGTGGATCGAGATCATCAAAAGCTATGGCGGCGATATCATCAAATTTGCCGGGGATGGGTTACTCGTCATATGGAAGGATGATAATTTGGAGCAGGCCGCTATCCACGCCGCTCAAACCGCATTGGATGCGCGCGCTCAATTGGCGGGTTTCCGCGTGGGCGACAGTACGCTTTCCACGCGCATTGCCATCAGCGCAGGCGAGATCGGCCTGACCGGGTTGGGGGGCGTGTTCAACCGCTGGGAAGTGATCATTACCGGCGATGCCATCGAGCAGGTCGGCCTGGCACAAGCCTCTTTAAAACCGGGACAGATCAGCGTTTCCCCGGCGGCGTGGAAATTTCTCTATTGGCGGGCTTTGGGTGATCCGCTTGAAGGTGGCTATATGCTATTGACCGGGATCAAGTCCACGGTCCCGCATGAAGCGCAGCAGGAGTTTGATCTGCTTGAGGACAGCATTCCCGCGCTCCGTTCCTACATCCCCGGCGCCATCGCAAAAAGGATCGATGCGGGACAATCCGATTGGCTGGCAGAGCTGCGCCGCGTGACGAGTCTCTTCATCAACGTTCCCGAAATGACGCGCGGCGCAAACATAGACTCTGCACAACATCTGGCGCAGATATTGCAGAGCACGATCTATCGGTATGAAGGAAGCGTGAATAAGATTTCAGTGGATGAACGGGGGGTGTCGTTCCTGGCTGCGTTTGGGCTGCCGCCTTTTTCGCATGAAGATGATCCATTGCGGGGTGTGCTTGCCGCGCAGGATATAAAAAATACGCTCTCTGATCTCGGGATGAATTGTTATGTCGGTATTACAACCGGGCGTGTGTTTTGCGGTGTGATCGGCAATGAGCGTCGCAGGGAATATACGATCACCGGTGATGCGGTCAACCTGTCGGCGCGTTTGATGGGTGCCTGTTGGTCGGGGTTATCGTTTGCCGATGGAAATCCCATCAATATTTTGACGGATGCAGCAACTTACGAATCGGCCCGCAGCCGCGTGAATTTTTCAACCCGCGAACCCATTAACATTCGCGGCAAGGCTCAGCCTGTGGCCGTGTTCGTTCCGCAGACGCGTCATGCAAAAGATATGGGGCATATCGCCTTGACAACCATGATCGGGCGCGAGAATGAAAGGTTTGCGCTGGCTGAAGCCATGCGCGCGCTCATCACCAAAGAAGGCAAAGTCATCATCATTGAAGGCGAAGCGGGGCTGGGCAAATCACGCCTGATCGAAGAGGCGCTTCGTCAGGCATCCGCGATGAACATAAGGATGTTGATCGGCTTGAGCGAAGCCATCGAACAAAACACTCCCTATCATGTTTGGAAGGATATTGCAGCGGCGATCTTTGAGATCGAGGCGCAGGCTGATATTTCGGAACAACGTTTGCAGTTTGAAAAAACGGCCGAGGAAGATGTGTCGGTCGCGGAACGCGCCCCCCTGCTTAATGGCATCCTGCCTTTCAACCTTCCTGAAAATGACTTCACAAAAAATATCACAGGTGAAGCGCGCGCCAATGCCATGCACGATTTAATTCTTGACAGACTTGAGAAAATAGCAGGCAAGGCTCCGGCCGTGCTTGTGATCGAAGATGTGCATTGGCTTGATTCAGGCTCATGGGCACTGCTTAACCTGGCCGCGCAAAGAGTAAAGCCATTGCTTATTCTGATCACGCTGCGCCCGGAGAACATCATCCCGCCGATGGAATTGATGCTCCTGCGCGACATGCCGTCCACCCGCGTTTTAACGCTCATGCCGCTTGGGAATGAAGATATCGAGACCCTGCTCTGCCAGCGCTTGAACGTCCACAAACTACCGGAACAACTGGTCACATTCATTCTCAACAAAGCGGAGGGACACCCCTTCTACAGTGAAGAACTTGTGCATACCCTGCGCGACAGCAACCTGCTTCTGGTCAAGGATAATGAATGCATATTAGCGCCCAGTGTGAGAAATCTGGAATCGTTGAATTTGCCCGGCTCATTGGAAGGTGTGATCACAAGCCGCATCGACAAAATGCCGCCATCGCATCAACTCACCCTGAAAGTTGCCTCTGTCATCGGAAGAGTGTTCGCCCTTCAAGAGTTATCGGCCATCTACCCGATCCACGAGGATATTCCCGCGCTGCCCGGCTACCTGAATCAACTTGAAAAAGAGGAACTCACCATCCTCGATTCACCCGAGCCGGACACATCCTATCTATTCAAACATATCATCACACAGGAAGTGGCCTACAACCTTTTACTCTATTCGCAGAGACGCTCCCTGCACCGCTCCATCGCTGAATGGTATGAGCAGGCCTTCGGCAGCGAAGCCGTGACTCATTTCCCAGCGCTCGCCTATCACTGGAAACAAGCCGATGTTCCACCCAAAGCAATGGAATATCTTGAAAAGGCCGGCAACATGGCTTTGCATAACGGCGCATATCGTGAAGCGATCCAATTCTTCACACAGGCACTGGAAAAAGTGGAGAACACACAGAACTCAGACCTGCCCCCCATGCGGCAGGCCCGCTGGCTGAGATCAGTCGGCGAAGCGCATATGGCGCTCGGTCAATTGGAGAGTGCGCGCAATTACTTCCGCAGGGCAACGCAGGTATTGGAACAACCCGCGGCAACCAATCAATTTGCGATCATGGCCGGGCTGATCTATCAGCTATCCATTCAAAGTTTTCATCGGTGGTTTCCACAGATCTTTATCGGCCGGGGCAAAGCCCGGGATGAAGAACTACAGGAGATCGCGCAAAACTACACCCTTCTGGCGCGTGTTAATTTCATCACTTCCGAAACATTCCCAATGGTGTATCACGCAGTCAGGTCGTTGAATCTGTCGGAGCGCGGGGGGAGCATGTCTCCGTCGCGTGTGTGGGCGCTCGGCTCGGTCAGCGCGATCATGGGATTAATCCCAAACCATAAGCTGGCCGAACATTACGCCCAAAAAGCTTTGGAAGCCTCCGCGCAAGTGGATGACCCTTATTCACAAATATGGACTCAACTGGCAGTGGGCACATATAAATTGGGCATCGGCGCATGGGGCGCTTCACAGCAGGCGCTTGAAACTGCGTTGGAATTATCGTGGCGTTCCGCTGACCGATATCTCGAAGGCAACAGTACCGTCATCATGGCGGGGCTGGATTATGCGCGCGGCAAGGATTTTTCCCACGCTGAAGAACATCACAGGCATGTCTATTCCCTCATGCAGGGCTCGGGAAATAACTTATATCTAACCTGGGCCATTTATGGAATTGCGCTTATTAATTTGATTCATGGTCAATTCGAGGAAGCATTAAAAGCAACGCAAAACGAAGACGCCTTTGATAACGCCCCGATAAACCTCACTCATCTTTACACGATAAAAGCAATGGCGTACTGGCGGATGGGCCATGAGAAAGAGGCCTTTCAATATTGCGCAAGAAGCCTGCCCGTCTTAACCTCCCTGCCGCCGCAGTTATATTCCATGTTGATCGGTGAGCGGCTTGCGGCGCAAATCGCATTTGAGGCATGGGAGCGGAAAAAATTCCTTGACGTGCCGGGCTTCCGCAATGCATCAGAGTTGAAGAAAACCATCGCAAAGATCATGAGTCTTCTGAAAAAATTCAAGGGCATCTTCCCATTTGGCGAACCACCTCACCTGCTTTACCGAGGTTGGAAAAAATGGATGGAAGGCCGCCGTGAAGCCGCGCTGAGTGATTGGCAGGCTTGCGTCGACGTGTCGCAAAAGCTGTCCATGCCGAGGGACGAAGCCAATGCCTTGCGCGAATTGGGCAGGCACTCCGAAGGTGAGACACGCAGAAAATATCTGGAAGATGCGCTGGAAATATTCATTGCCTGTCATGCGAAGTATGATGCGGCTGAAACACAAAAGTTATTGGGGTAAACATTCCACAAAAGAGTCAGCTAATCTTCACACATCCACGCCAATCTTTTAAATTCGCGAAGAGCAGCGTGGATTTGTGGATAATAGTGGCCTGAGATTGCTTCGTCGGGGAAAGCGCCTTCCTCGCAAAAACATAAAAAGTAGATTAATGCTTCAAAACACCTTGCGCTAATTCCCTGATTTCCTGTTTTGATTCGTAGACGCGCACTAATTTTCCATCCTGCATTTGCAGCACACGGTCAACGAACTGACACATGCGCAGGTCATGAGTCACCATGATGCCGGCGCGACCATTTTCATGGATGAGATGAGCGAAGGTTTCCACGACTTGAAAAGCGCGCGCAGTATCCAAGGAAGCCGTCGGTTCGTCAGCCAGCACAACGGCGGGATTATGAATCAGAGCGCGGGCAATGGCTACGCGCTGCTGCTGTCCACCGGACATTTGCGCGGGAAGGTTATGCAAGCGGTCTGCCAAACCAAGACGCGCAAGCAATTCATCCGAGCGCACGCGGCCTGCGCGATTCAACTTATTATTTAAGCGCAGCATGAATTCCACATTTTCACGCGCCGTAAGATACGGGATGAGATTATTGGATTGAAAGGTGAATCCAATTTTCTCGCGGCGCAATTTCACACGCTTCTTTTCATTCATCTGCGCGAGGTCCTGCCCGTCAATCAACACCTGTCCATCGGTGGGCGTAAGCAGCGCGGCAAGAATGGATAGCATGGTTGTCTTGCCTGAACCGCTTGGCCCCACCAGCGCAACAAACTCACCAGACCTTACTTGAAACGAAACACCATCCACCGCATTGATGGTTGTGCCATCAAGCGAAAAAGATTTAACCAGATCGCGAACTTCCAAAGCAACTGAACTCATATTATTATCCAAGCCTCAACGCCTTCAAAGGCTCGATGCGCACGGCGTAAATAATCGAGACCATGCCGCCGAGCGGTCCAATCAACAACAACAATGCAACAGCGATCAATGAACGGGTTCCATTGAACACCAGCGGAATGGTGGGCGGGAAACCGAGCGAGAACAGATATGTCATTCCGCCTCCAATACCTACGCCGAGAGCTGTTACAACAATGATCTGAATCACCGCTGACAGCCCCACCACCCCGTTCGATGAGCCGATGGCTTTCAAGACACCGATCTGCGGAACCTTCTGCAAAATTTGAATCTGGAAGAAACCGCCAATGACAAGAATGCCGATCAGCAAAGTGAATACGCCTTGAGTTTGCACAGTCCCCTGCTGCGCGGAATAACCGGGAATATTATTGATGGTGGTTTCAAGATTCGCAGATTCAATATTGGCAACTTCATCCACCAGCCTCGTGGACATTGAATCCGCCTGAGTCGGATCGGTCAATTTCACAGCAATGATATTTGGAAAAGGGGTGTCGCTGTTTAATTCAGCTTCCGATTGCGGGCGGATCTTCTCCCATGTGGCAGGCGGGACAAAGATGGTGGGTTGAAAGAAATAGGATTGACCTTCCACCATGCCAACGATCACCAATTCAAAGAACTTGTCATTGGTTCCCTGCGTGGAGCGGATTTCAATGGTATCGCCGATCTTTATATCCGAGCGCAGTGCCACGTTTCGATCCATCACCGCTTCGCGCGCTTCACCGCCGCGGAAATCACGTCCCTCAACAATGACGGGCATACCTGGCCGTCCCGCCTCTGCGCCAAGCATGGAAATTTTCAACGGCTCGGGCAGCGAAACTATCTCAGTGTTGGATGTGTAAATCGGACCGGCATCAGCCACCCCGTCCACACGGCGAACGGCTTTGATTATGTTCGTCTCCAACCGGCTGGCGGAAATGCTGTAGTCCGACTTCTCCAAAAAAACGATAAGCTGCGCATCCAGATTTGCAACGTATTGACGGTTGCCATTGGCGAGTCCCTCACCGAGGGCGGCGATGAACAAGACGAGCAAGGTAATCAGAGCGATCACCAAAGCCACGAGCAGGAAACGGCCGCGGTTACGGATGACTTCTTTTACAGCAAGATAAGCAGCGAGGAAAATATTTTTCATAGTTTGTCTTTCTAAATTAGAGTAACGCTTTACCATCGAACGGTTTGTTCCAGTCAGCACCCATGATGCCATGTAACAGCAGGTCAACGGGCGGATGGTCGGCGATGTCTTCGTAATAATATGGGAGATGCACCCTTCCATCCATGCCAATGATGAAGGTACCGGACATTTGTTTCGCATCCTGGCCTGCGGGTGGAAGTTCGGGCTTGTATCCTTTTGCGCGCGCCAGTTTTTTATTTGAGCGCCAGATCTGCGGAGAAAGCAATGTCTGCCAGATCGTACCCTGATATAGTCCGTAGGCATGATAGGCTTTGCGGTCAGGGTCGGCGAGGCAGATAACGTCAGGCGCGCGCTGTTCGCAGAATTTTTTGGCTGATTCTGCCGAAGCGTGGGAAACAATCGCAAGGCGCAGCCCTCTCTCGGTCAGGGCTTGATGCGAGGCGATCAGTTGGTCAATCATCTCTCTGCATTGCGGGCATCCAAAGTGGCGGGTGAAGGCGAGCACCAGCGCCTTATCCTTCCAAAGCGAGGAAAGCCGAATGGGATTGCCTTCCTTGTCAAGGATTTGCACATCGGGGGCTGGGTCGTTGAATTTAAGTTGGGACTGGTTTGCCATATTTCTTTTCACCTTGATAAATTTCAAAAAAAATCCGTATCAATGATACGGATTTTCCGAACAAGACTTTTACATTCTAACACGACGCACAAGTTTTGCACAGGTTTATGCAATATGCAAAACTGACTTCTCCACCTTGTTCCCCACCTGCGCCACCCGCCGCCAACTGCTGATGTCGTTGAGCGAAATCCAACGTCGCTCCTCGGTGCGATAGAACCAGTCCTTATCCTGTTGATAATAAACAAGCACATCGGTCGATTCCCAAATGTTGAGGATTTCGTTGCCGTGCGCGTGAGTGTCGTCAAAATCTGTTGTGGCGCGCTGACCCATCTCACTATACAACTCATTGAGCTCGAGCAACAGCGAATTGATCTCAGGTGAAAGATGACTGACTTTGAGTCCGATGCGTTTGGCTTCTTCAAACAAAATGGGATAGCCATGCGAAGGATATTTTGCATTCAAGGCGCTGGCGATCTTATCCTGCATTTGATCATCCTTGATGTGATAGGCAAGCAGTTCCTTGCTGAGCATGATCGAAAGTGACTCGGCCCTATCAACTGCGCCGATCACCAGCGGATGCACGTGCTTGAACAATTCCTGATATGGATTCTCCTTCGCATCGCCATTCTGCGCCTGCCACAGGCGGACGACGCGAGTGAGTTCGTCGAGGCTGACACTGACTCGGTCATTGTCGCGGTCAATTGGCGAGAGCGAATGAGTCAGCGATGTGTCGACGGGTGTGAGATAGGCCATCGGGCCCATTTGAATTTCATTCGCACCGAGAGTGATCATGGTGGCAGCGGAAGCACATTCAAGCGGAACGACGGCCACGACCTCTTCACAATATTGGCGCAAAAGATTTACCAGCCGTAAAGAAGCCTGTCCATTACCACCGCTGGATTTAATAAAGAGATATATCTTTTGTTGGTTCCCTATCTTTTCGAGCAACTCATATAAGGCAAGGACATCGTCGTGGCACACGCTGCCACGCGGATTGTTGAAATAAGTCACCAGCGTACCGCCAAGCAAACTATTCGCCTGCTTGATAATATCCTGGGTCTTATTGAACAGGATTGGGGGTTGTTTTTCTTTTTTGGGTTTGGCTTGCGTCGGCATGTTAATCTCCTAACCTTATGTGATGGCAATCATCATAACATGCTTTGATTTCGCGGAAATCGTTACAAATGTACTACCATACTGAACACGGGGACAAATTGCGCTTTCCCTGGCACCGCCCGCCACTACAGCTCCCGAAGTGGAGCGAGTGTGAGGGCAGGTGTGCCAAACGGAACTCTTAACGCCAAGTCGCAAATGCGCGAAGGAAAACCGCCGTGATTCCCTGAGCGACACTGCGTAAGGCGAGTTAGGTACTATTTTTTCCACCACAAGTACATGGCTATCTGCGCGCCCAAACCCAGCCAGCCACGAAGCCAAGCAATTCCCCCAGGAGAACAAACATGATCAAGCCTGATAAGCCGCTGGCGGAAAGCCAGTTCATGATGCCAAACAATCCAATGGACAGGTAGTTGTATGCGGCCAATCCGCCCAGCGCGATTCCCAAGGCCCAGCGGAACGCGGAGCGACGGTCTGCTATGCGGACGCCTGCGCCATAACCGATCAAAACACAAGACGCAATGAAGAACATCGCAACCAGCCACGCCGGAAAACGCGGGTAACCTTCATTTGATACGTAACCATCTTCCGGTTCAACAACGGGCGTTTCGGGAATTACCGTCGCAACGGATTGAGTCAACTCAGGGACGACCACTGTTACAGCCACGGCGCCGGATTGCGAAACATCCAACCGCAATACCACGGAATTGACAGCAGGCTCACTCGTCGCATGAATTTCAAGCAGGCCGGGTTTATCCAGGCCGAACGCTGCGCGCGCCACACCTTGTGTTGTCACAGCATCATACTGCTGTAGGATGGGGCCGCCTTCACCGGTAAGAGTCATGGAGAATTGAACGGGTGTGCCGTCGGGGACGGTATTTCCGTTATTGTCCACGATCACGCCGGTGCGGATGGCGATGGTATCTCCAATTCGGAAGAGCGGGATCGGAGTCGGTTCGGGCGTGGAAACAGAATCAGGAGTTTCAGGAACAGTTTCAAGGTCCGAAAAGAGCGGGATGATCTGTGTCGGGTCTGGTGTCAAAACTGAATTAAGTTCGTATCCGATTCCGGAGATGGTGACTGGCGAAGCGCCAATCGGGGTAAGTTCCTTAAAGAGAAGCCGCGCGGCTACATCCACAAATTGCGGCTGTTTGCTATACAACGCAAAGTATGCGGTGAATTTGGAAATGGTGGTGGTATCAAAATAATAGGGAGCGCCAAAAGAAAACAGGATGACATGCTTTTCACGCAAAAGGTCGGGGCGTTCGCGTAAAAAACGACTGATGAGTTCGAGCTGGCCCCGGGAGGCATCTGTCAGTGAAATGACGATCCAATCTGCAAAGGTAATGTCTTCTTCGATCAGCGGGATCTCAAGCCTGTCGAGCATGGTTTGTAAATTTTGCAGTGAGTAGGAGGCAAGCCGAAAATCCGCTATTTGGTTACCGCTTTGCGGGCCATATAATTGAAGAATGGCCTGTTGAAGCGCATCATTGGCAAGCAGCGGTTGTTCGGCACATTCAGTGCATTGTTTTACACTGGATGCGTCTGTGATAAAAACCATGCGCTCATCCGCCTGAGGCGGCAGCGGCATGACAGCCGCCAGGTCCTGTAAATCCGGGCTGATCAATGTTGCGGAGTTGCGCGCCACATCAAATGTGACGTCAGTCTCTGAGCCAAGTTCTGTCAGCTCGGCGGCTGGCGCTACCACGTTTGCAATATCAAACTCCCCATACAGACCAGCCTTGACCGCAAGTATACGCGCCACAGACGAATCCACGCGCTGGGCAAAGGCTGAGTCTTCACGGTATTTCTGCGCGAAGAAATCAATCACGCGGATCGTGCTGGTATATGTATCGGTTGAATCACTCGAATTGATATTGCCCAGATACATCATATCGTTCCCCGCAAGAAAAGCTTCACGCGCCGCAGTGCGCGCAATGAACTGGCTGCCGCCAGAGGTATAGAATTCGCTCACGGCGCGCGTGCCAAGATCGTCACTAATGACCAGACCGCCATTCGAGTACCAGGTTGAAAATTCAGGTAATGCCAGTATTTGTGTTAAAGCCTGCGGGTCAAAGCTGATCGGCTTGGTCGTTGCGCGGATATTTCCCTGAAAGCCCTGATAACGGATATGTGAAACCAGCAAACCATCCACAGTTGACCCGGGAGTGAGCGCATTGCCTGAGACGGTGAAAAATGGCTCGAGTTCGATCTGTTTCAGTTGATCAATGGATTTGCGGACCGTCGAAACTTCCTCCTCGGGCAAACGGTCTGACCCACCCACGCCGGGAAAATGTTTGGCAACCACCAGTAAATTATTTTCACTGCCGATATGCAAGCCGCTGACATAGGCGCTGCCCATCTCGCCCACCCAAAATGGATCGCCGCCAAAGACCCGTGTGCCCAGGTCGCCGCCTGAAACAGCCGGCACTTCCAGCACATCCAGAGACGGGCCAAAATATAAATTGAAACCAAGCGCTGCAAGTTCACGTCCGCGCACTTCGCCGACTTGTTCTGAAAGTTCCTTATTCCAGGTGGCGCCGATTGCCATCTCACTTGGCAAAGGCGTAAGCCCGCTCAAAATTTGATCGGTGGGATATCCATTCCCCTCCTGCGTAACGCCAACGAGAAGCGGCACATATGCAGCGGTGACCGGGTCACCAGTCTCAAGGTTCACAACAGGGTTCGCCGAATTGCTCCACTCCACTTGCTGCAGACCTTCGATCAGCGCATGGACTTGCGAAGCCGTATCCGGCGCCTGCACGAAATTATCGTTTTGAGCAAGCAGAACCACGCCGCCGATATGATGGCGGACGATAAGGTCATAGATCTGTGAATCCGGGCCAAGGTCTGTGCCGGTAAAAGTAACGAGAAACAACTGACCCACGCGCTCTTCCGGGGTCATGGAATTCAAAACGACCGCAACATCGCGCGGAAGCAGGGGCGTCTGCGCTGCGACCGGGGCAGGCAGTAGCATCGCCAGAAAGATAGCCAAAAGAAAAATTCGGATCAGGCGCATTGCACCCCCATAGAAATCGGCATTGCGAGGGCGCTCACTTTCGTTCGCTCTTTGCAACAACGGTGATGATGGTAATTAAGGTAAAACAGACGCCGCTCAAGGAACGGCGCCGTGTGGATATTCGCATCATTCCCCGCTCGAACCTGCTTCTGGCATTCGGACAAATTCGTTTTCACCCGCCCCTCCCGAGTGCGCGCACAGCCGTCTGCGGATCATCTGTGAAGATGCCATCCACACCCCACTCCTTAAGTTGATCGATCTGTTCAGGGGTATTCGCCGTCCAGACATGCACACGGCGTTTGAGGCGGTGAGCGCGCTGCACCTGTTCCCTGCTGGCATTGGAAATGTGCGGATGCAAAGCCTGATACTCGCCAAACATGAAACCAAACGAACGCGCCCACAGTCCGATCAGACCTGGCATGGCGAGCAGTCCGCGCGGAATTTCGGGCAGGGACTGCATGGCGATTTTCAAATTGGAGGGAAAGAAGGATGAAAAAATGATCTGCTTTTGATTGTTATGTTTCCTGATCAATTCGCAGACTTTCACAACGAGTCCATCGCGGGGCGTGGAGTAGTTGGTTAATTCGATGTTGACGAGTTTATCCCTGCCCACAGTTTCGAAGACTTCTTCGAGCAGGGGCACTTTGGTGCCGCGAAACTTTTCATCGAACCATAGCCCCGCATCGAGTTTTCGAATCTCTACGAGAGGCAGTGAAGCAACACGTCCACTGCCGTCAGTCGTACGGTCTACGGTGGGATCGTGAATCACGATGACGTGACCGTCGGATGTAAGTTTTGCGTCGAGTTCGACACCGTCCGCGCCTTTTTGGATGGCCTGTTGAAATGACGGGAGTGTATTCTCCGGCGCGTGGGCGAGGTCGCCGCGATGGGCGAGAATGATAGGGGAAGGAAAATGTTCAAACATCGGTGGCAGGCTCGAGTTAAGCGCGATGCGGTTATATATCCACAAAAAAGGCTTTGCAGGCGTGGTCAATCATTTCGCGTGACATGGTCGGTGCAACAGCAAGGTAGGATGAAATATCAAGAATCTGGTCGCAGAGATCGCGCGGATGCGAGGCGCGCAGCTTGCGGTTGCGTTTGAGATACCATTCCTGCAAGAGATATGCCAATCCCTGATCGTTGTATTCGATCCTCTTATCCTGGGCAACGCGTTTGAAAATCTCGCGATACTCTTCGAATGTTGGGTCACCGATCTCGATCTTGTGACGCAAACGGCGCAGGAAGGCTTCATCGACCAGGTCTTTCGGGGGCAGGTTTGTGGAGAAGACAATCAATACGTCAAACGGGACTTCCACTTTGCGGCCTGTATGCAGGCGCAAATAATCCACGCGGTTTTCTAGCGGGACGATCCAGCGATTGAGCAGATCACGCGGGCGCACCTGCTGACGGCCAAAGTCGTCGATCAATAAAATGCCGCCATTGGCTTTGACCTGAAAAGGCGCTTCATAAAATTTGGTTGTATCGTCGAAAACAAGATCAAGGCCTTCAAGAGTCAATTCGCCGCCGACGACAATGAACGGCCTGCGGATCTTGATCCAGCGCGGGTCGCGGCGGGTATTCGTCCGCAGATTGCTCGTAGTGCCGCCATTCCCTGCTCCTGCCGCTTCGCCGTCGGGGGCAAGGCTGTGACTGACCGCATCATAGACTTTGATAACCTGCCCGTCCAAATACAATGCGTAGGGTATGTACATGTTCTGACTCAACACAAGGTTGCCAAATGCGCGCGCGATGCTGGTCTTGCCGTTGCCGGGAGGCCCATACATGAAAATGGAGGAACCCGAGTTGAGCGCGGGGCCAAGCCGTTGAAAGGTTGATTCAGAGATGACCATCTGCGAGAGAATCTGACGCATGGTGCGCGTGGTGACGGTCAATCGTCCGCTCTTCTGGCGGCGGATGGCTTCGTTATAGACTTCAAACGGGACGGGAGCAGGGCCGGCATATTGACTGCGTTCCATGGCTTCACGCGCGCGGAGGATGCCCGCGCTTGTAATTCCATAGGTGTAGGAACCTTCGCCCAAGCCGCCCTGTGTGGATTTGACTTCGATGAACTTTTCCTGCTTCAATGTGGTGAGAAGCTGGTCTGTTACGCCTGCGAGCGGGAGTGTGATTTCTTCGGAGATCTTCAACCCGGTCATATAGCCGCGAAAATATAAGACTTTAAGAATCAGGTCTTGCAGCCAAAGCGGCGAGAGACCTGTATCTTCAAGGCTGTTGATCTGTGGGGGTGAAAACCCGCCAACAGGTGCTGAGTGTTGTCCTGGTTGTCTTATCATATTGATATCACCATCCAAATGTGGGTGGAATCTTTGCGAGACGCGTCGCTTTTTGCTGTATTTTCAGGGTTCTTTTTATAATTTTTTGTTGCGGTTGATTATACTTCTTTTCGTTTATAATCCCGTTCTATGAAACTATCAGTCATCATCCCCGTTTACAATGAAGTTGAAAGCATTCAGGTTATTCTAAAGCGTGTGCAGGATACCAAGCTTATTCATGAAATCATCGTCGTGGATGATGGTTCAAAGGATGGCACACGCGACGTTCTGGCGACATTGGATGGAAAAAAAGGCGTGCGGGTCATCCTGCACGAGCGGAACAAGGGCAAAGGCGCGGCAGTCCGCACTGGGATGGCAGCGGCACTAGGCGATATACTTCTGATCCAGGACGCAGACCTTGAGTATGACCCGCGCGATTATCCGCAATTACTTGCCCCAATCAACGAAGGGCTGGCGGATGTGGTTTACGGCTCACGCTTTTTGGGACGAGCGCACCGCGTCACCATGTTCTGGCATCTGGTTGCCAACAAGATGCTGACTCTCATGACAAACATTCTCTACAACACCATCCTGACGGATATGGAAACAGGCTACAAGGTTTTCCGCCGCGAAATCCTGAACGGAATGGTCCTGCATGCCAACAGTTTCGACTTTGAACCTGAGTTCACCGCCAAAATACTCAAACGCAACTTCCGCATTTTTGAAGTGCCGATCACTTTTAATCCGCGCGATTACACGGAAGGCAAGAAAATCAAATTGCACGATGCGTTCGAAGCCGTGTGGACTTTGATCAAGTATCGATTCGTGGAATAGTAAGAACATCGCCCCATGAATAATTGGAACATTGAACTTCAAAAAGAATTTGAAAAAGCCCAGCAGGCCCGTGTGAGCAAAAACGAGGGACAGGCTCGAGTCTGTGCCAGGCGCGCGGCGGGCATTGCCATACGGGAATATCTCACCCGCCAGGGGACCAAGGTCCCAAGCATGAGCGCGTACGATCTGTTGAATCTCCTCAAGGAAGATCCCTTCATTCCCGCCGACATGCAATTGATCGTTGACCATTTGACAGTGCGCGTCACTGAAGAATTCAACCTCCCCTTTGACGCTGATCTCATCGCCGAAGCACGGATTCTGTGCAACTGGCTGACAGCTCCATCATAAATAAAAAAGACCCTAAAGGTTTTTGAAACCTTTAGGGTCTTCTCATTACATCACATCGGACTTCTGCGTCCCACCAGATAATAGAGGGCGCGTGCAACTGTAACCAGTAACATCATCCCGGAAAGCACGCCTCCAAAGATAAGGAATAACCTGCGCCAATCGTTGAGACGCAGCACGATTTCATCGCGCGCGGGCATACGGATGCGCTCTCTCAGACGCTGGGTAATCTCCTTCGGAGGCGCGACCGGCTTCAAGGTCACGGCCAGATGCGATTCAAGAACTTCCAATTCTTCTTCAGGGGTAATTGTCTTTCTACGCTTCGTCATTCTCACCTAATCTGCGGGATATAAAACCAGGCCAACCGTACCGGGACCGAAGTTAATGGCAAGCGAAATGGAGAGGTCTGTCAGCTCCACGCTTTTTACATTGAAATGTTTCCTGGCTTCTTCCATCAGGGATTTGCCGGATTCGAGATCGCGGGCATGCACAATGCCAAGATGCACAGGTTTATTCCCAACCAACTCCTGTCCAAGGGCAATCACGCGCGCAAGGGCAGCTTTGCGTGTGCGGACCTTGTCCACGGTTTCCACCAACCCATCCTTCAGCAGGGCAATCGGTTTGAGATTCAGAACGGAAGCGAGCGAGGCAGAGAGCGCGCCAACGCGTCCGCTGCGGCGGGCGTATTCCAAGGTATCGAGTGTCAGGATGATAAAGGCTTTATCGCGGATGGATTCGAGATAATGCACAATTTCATCCATGCTTTTTCCGGCGCGTTCCATCATGCGCGCAGTGCGGCACATAAAAGCAGTGCCCATCGAACCGCCAAGCGAATCGAAAGTGATAACGTTATACGTTCCCTTCAATTCCTCCGCCGCAGCTACTGCCGAGGCATGAGTGCCGGAAAGTTTGCTGGTGATATGGATCGAGAAAATAGTCTCGCCCGGTTGAAAATTCTTCTTATAAAACTCTACAAACTGATGAGGGGATGGCTGGGATGTTTTTGGAAAAGCATTGGATTTATCGCCCACCATTTTATAGAACTTATCAAAATCCAGGTCAACATTTTGAATATAGGTCTTTTCACCAAAATGGACATTAATGGGAATCACCTTTATATCAAATTCATTTTCCCACCCTGCCGGAAGGTCCACCGCACCATCAGTCACAATTCGCATCATGTTTCATTCTCCTTCGAGGTTAAAGTTTTGATCTTCCAACTGGTCTCGCAAAGCCAGAAGTGTTCGATGATACAGACTCTTTACAGCGCCTTCGCTTCTTCCCATGATCGCGCCGATCTCGGCATTCGACATATCCTCAACAAATTTCAGGATCAACAGGTTCTGTCTTTCCGCCGGCAGTTTTCGGATCATTCTCAGCAGCGCATCTTGTTCCTGTGAACGAACCAGATTCCTTTCGGGGTGATCACCCTTGGTCGGCAGAATGGGCAGATCATCCAATGGAATTTCCTGCTTGCGGCTGCGGTCACGATGCCAGTTCGCAACGAGGTTATGCGCGATACGGTACAGCCAGGCAGAGAAAGGCACGCCGCGGTCTGTATATTTTTGAATGTGGTTCATCGCCCGCTGAAACACACGAGCCGTGAGGTCCTCCGCATCGTGAGTATTCCCTGTCCGATAATAAACATAATTGAAGATGCGTTCCACATAGCGCTCATAGAGCAGACCAAAAGCATCGCGGTCACCCTGTGAAGCGAGCGATAGAATTTCGTCTTCGTTGAATTCCAGTTCCGGCAAATTTAAAACCTTACCGGCGGGTTTTGAAAATATAACCCCGCCGGATTTGAGAAGTTGCACTGAGTATAACACGCAGCATTTCAAATCCATTTCAGGCATTTTGCGGATGAAGAGCACGCATCGCACTTAACTGAAAACTGATTCGACTCAATAAACATTTTCTCACTTTGAAGTCTCCCGTCATTGCGAGGGCGTTCTTGTTGTTCGCCCGAAGCAATCTCCCTCAAAGTACAAAAGTACTGAGATTGCTTCGCCCTCTCGCCGTTTGAGGCTCGGGGCTCGCAATGACGGAATATTTTCAGTAAAAATAAAACATTTGTGCTACAATCAGGCATCCCAAGGAGAACCATGTATGTCAGCTAATGTCATTCGCGTTGTCGGCGCACGTGTTCACAACTTAAAAAATATCACGGTTGAAATTCCGCGCGATAAATTTGTAGTCATCACCGGCTTATCGGGTTCGGGCAAATCGTCGCTTGCTTTTGACACCATCTTCGCCGAGGGACAAAGACGGTATGTAGAGTCACTCTCCGCGTATGCGCGGCAGTTCATCGGTCAAATGGACAAGCCCGACGTGGATTACATCGACGGCCTCTCCCCTGCCGTCTCCATTGACCAAAAATCCACCAGTCACAATCCGCGCTCGACAGTAGGTACTGTCACCGAAATTTATGATTACATGCGTTTGCTCTTCGCGCGCGCAGGCATTCCGCACTGCCCCATCTGCGGGCGCGAAGTGGTTAAACAATCGGCGCAGGAAATTGTGGATAATGTTGACAAACTCCCCGATGGCACGCGCACGTTTATCCTCGCCCCGCTGGTACGCGCGCGTAAAGGGACCTACACCGCTGTCTTCGAGGAAATCCGCAAGGCTGGTTTCACCCGCGCCCGCGTGGATGGAACTGTCTACTCTCTGGATGATGAAATCGAACTCGACCGTTACAAACAACACACCATCGAAGCGGTTGTAGAC